>JBKPOL010000053.1:0-5772 GCA_046733075.1 Pseudomonadota bacterium
TGCGCGAGCTGACATCGAGCCGCATGGTCAAGGAGGCGGCCATCCTTTCGACGTGCAATCGCACCGAGGTCTATTTCCACGGGGGCGAGCCGGCCTCCATTACAAGGTGGCTGGAAGGGACCCGGCAGCTGCCGGTCGCAGCGCTTTCGCCGTACGTGTACACCCTGAACGGGGATCGGGCGATCACCCATGCGTTCCGTGTTGCGAGCGGACTCGACTCGATGGTCCTGGGCGAGCCGCAGATCCTCGGCCAGATGAAGCAGGCGGTGCGCGCGGCGGACGCGGCCGGCTCGCTCGGCCTCGTCTTGAATCGACTGTTCCAGCGGACTTTCGCCGTTGCCAAGGACGTCCGCTCACAGACGGACATCGGCAGCGCTTCGATTTCGATGGCGGCAGCCGCCGTCAAGCTCGCCGAACGCATCTTTCCCTCGCTGTCCGAGCAGAGGCTGTTGCTGATCGGTGCGGGCGAGATGATCGAGCTCGCCGCGACGCACTTCGCAAGCCGCAGCCCCCGTTCGATCACCGTTGCGAACCGCACGCTCGAGCGCGGCAACCAGCTTGCCCATCGCTTCAACGCCGATTCGATCACGTTGACGGAATTGAACGAGCGGCTCGCGCAGTTCGACGTCATCGTCACGTGCACGGCGAGCACGCTGCCGATCATCGGCAAGGGAACGCTTGAACGTGTCGTGAAGAAGCGCAAGCATGCGCCGGTGCTCATCGTCGACCTCGGCGTGCCGCGCGATGTCGAGCCCGAGGCCTCGACACTCGACGACGTCTTTCTCTACAGCGTCGACGACCTCACCGACGTCGTCAAGGGCAACCTGCAGATCCGCCGCGAGGCCGTCGTGCAGGCCGAGCAGATGATCGCCGAGCAGGCGTCGCACTTCCTTCGCTGGCTCCAGGGACGCAACGTCGTGCCGACGATCGCCGCGCTGTCGTCGCATCACGAGGGACTGCGCAATGCGGAACTCGCACGCGCCCGGCGCATGCTGGCTTCCGGTACGCCGCCGGACGAAGTGCTCGAGTCCCTCGCGCGCGGCTTGACGAGCAAGCTGCTGCATCCGTCGCTGGCGGCGCTCAATGCGGCCGGCGAAGCCGAACGCGCCGAGCTGATCGCGCTCTTCTCACGCGTCTACGCGCTCGACGATCCACCGGGCTGAGGAGCCGGTCGGCTCTTCTTCGGCAGTGAAGCCGTCGCTTCGCAGGAAGCTCGATCAGTTGAGCGCCCGCCTCGCGGAGCTCGACGCGTTGCTTGCGTCCGAGGAAGCGACGCGCGATCTCGACCGCTACCGGGTGCTGACGCGGGAGCGCGCGGAGATCGATCCGGTCGTCTCACGCTTCGGCGAATTCGAACGCGCCGAGGCCGATCTCGCTGCGGCCGTCGAGCTGGCGCACGATCCGAACATGCGGGAGTACGCCGACGACGAGCGCCGCGCGGCCGAGGCCCGCATCGAAGCCCTCACCGGCGACCTGCAGGCGATGCTCCTGCCGAAGGATCCGAGCGACGAGCGCAACGTCTTCATCGAGATTCGGGCGGGCACCGGCGGAGAGGAATCCGCGCTGTTCGCAGCGGAGCTCTTTCGGATGTATGCGCGTTATGCCGAGCGGCGCGCGTGGCGCGTCGAAATCGTTTCCGAATCGCCGTCGGACCTGGGCGGCTATCGCGAGATCATCGCGCGCATCGTCGGGAACGGCGTCTACGCAAAGCTCAAGTTCGAGTCGGGCGGACACCGCGTGCAGCGCGTGCCGGAAACCGAGGCGCAGGGACGCATCCACACGTCCGCGTGCACGGTTGCCGTATTGCCCGAAGCCGATCCCGTTGCCGATATCACGATCAATCCGGCCGACCTTCGAATCGATACGTTTCGCGCTTCCGGCGCCGGCGGCCAGCACGTCAACAAGACCGATTCGGCTGTCCGCATCACGCATCTGCCGACCGGCATCGTCGTCGAGTGCCAGGACGATCGCTCGCAGCATCGCAATCGGGCGCAGGCGATGTCGGTGCTGGCGTCACGCCTCGTCGATCGCGAACGGCGGGAGCGACAGCAGAAGGAGGCGGCGCATCGGAAAAGCCTGATCGGCTCGGGCGATCGAAGCGAGCGCATCCGCACGTACAATTTCCCGCAGGGCCGTGTAACCGACCACCGGATCAATCTGACGCTCTACAAGATCGATTCCCTCATGCAGGGCGATCTCGACGAGCTCATCGGCGCGCTCGCGCAGGAGTTTCAGGCGGAGCAGCTCGCCACGCTTGCCGAGCCGTGACGCCGCAGCCGAGCGATCCGTGGCTTCTGACGCTGCGTCTCGCCCTGCACGAGATCACGCCTCATCACGCCAACGAGCTTTATGAGCTCGACGCTGACCCGCGGGTGATGCGCTACATCGGGAGCGGGCGCGCATCGACGCGCCGGCAGATCGACGACGTGATGCGCCGGTTACCGCGCGCGTACGCGCTCTATCCCGGACTCGGGACGTGGCGCGCAACCCGTCGCGACAATGGAGAGTTCGTGGGCTGGTTCGCGCTCAAGTACATCCCCGGAACGGCCGAAGTGGAAGTGGGCTATCGACTGCGCGTCGCCCAATGGGGTTGCGGATTCGCGACGGAAGGTGCCCGCGAGATCGTGCGGTACGGCTTCGACGATCTCGGGCTGCACCGCATCGTCGGCGTTACGCATCCCGAGAACGTCGCATCGCAGCAGGTGTTGCGCAACATCGGCTTTGCCGACATCGGCTGGGGGCATTACTACAGTCGCGCAGTCCGCGTGTTCGAAGGCGTTCAGGACGACCTCTGGCGGCCTACATGGCCGTGAGCGACGCCACGACGATTCGCCGCGCGCTCGCGCAGGCGAGTCTCGCGCCCCTCGACGCTCAGGTGCTCCTTGCCCACGTCCTCGGACGCGGTCGTGCATGGCTCTTGGCGCATGCGACGGAGCCGCTCGCGCCGGCCGACGCCGATGCATTCTTCAACTTCGCCGCGCGACGACGAAGCGGCGAGCCGATCGCTTACCTGACGGGCCGCCGCGAGTTCTGGGGACTGGCCCTCGCCGTTGACGTCTCTGTGCTGATCCCCCGCCCCGAAACCGAGACGCTCGTCGAGTACGCATTGGGCAGGCTGCCGATGGACCGCGCACTGCGCGTCCTCGATCTCGGTACAGGAAGCGGCGCGATCGCCCTCGCGCTCGCTCACGAGCGGCCGCGCGCGAGCATCGTGGCGACGGATATCTCAGAACCGGCGCTCGAAATCGCGCGACAGAACGCGGAACAACTGGGGCTTCGGAACGTCGAATTTGTACGATCCGACTGGTATGCGTCCGACACGGGGCCGCTCGCGGAATTGTTCGACGCGATCGTCAGCAATCCGCCCTACGTCCCCGCCGGCGATCCGCATCTTGGGGAAGGCGACGTGCGCCATGAGCCGTTGTTCGCCCTGACGAGCGGGCGCGATGGGCTCGACGCGCTTCGCACCATCGTCGCTGAGGCGCGCGAACACCTCGTTCCTGGCGGATGGCTGGTCGTGGAGCATGGCTATGACCAGGCGACCGCTGTACGGGCACTTCTCGAACAGGCCGGCTTCGCCGATCTCGAATTCCTTCGCGATCTGTCGGGGATTTCCCGCGTCGCCGCAGGACGCGCGTCCGCCTGAGCTTCCACGCCTCGACGTGCGGATCGGTAAGCGATCGGTCAGGGCGACGGATCCATGCTCGCACCTGTGCAATCGGGCACCCGGCGCCGGTTCTGCTTGAAGCCCCTGGTGCGGACATGCGCCCGTCGCGAATCGACATAGGACCCCAAGGTATGAGTTCGATGACATCCTCGGTACGATTCGGCGGCTCCTCGGCGAGCCGCTTCCAGCGTGAAATGAAGACATGGGTCAAACCGGAAGGTCGCCGCGAGTCGCGCAAGCCGTTGCGTGATCCCGCCTTATGGGCGTGGCTCATTGTCGCGATGCTCGCGATGATCCCGGCTGCTTCCGTCCTGCACGTCATCCTCGCGTAGCGACGCCGTTGGTCCGCGACTGCGGCGCGTCGTCGTCCGCCGGCCCGTTCCGGCGGCGCGACAGTAGAATCGGTTCCGGGCCGCCGCCAAGCGCGGCAAGGCCACGTCAACGGAGATCGTCCGCGTGTTCAATCGCGTAATCCTGTTTTGTGGCGGCGCGTTCGCCCCTGTGCCCACGTTCAATCGGGTGATTCTGCTGTTTTGTGCGTGTGCCTTCGGCTATTCGACAAACGTCGGCGCGCAGAACAAACCGCGTATCGACAAGGCCGCGGACGTACCCCGGTTCACCTACAAGATCGACGGCAGCGTCGAGGATGTGATTCGGGACGACGCAAGGTTCCAACGTTTCGCTTCGGACGTCCGGCGCGACGCGCAGTCCGTGTTGAACGACTATCAGATCGACGATCGCGCCACGCTGCGGCAGCTCGAAGGCGAGCTGGCCCAGCTCGACTTTCTCGACGGCAACAACGATGCGGCGCTCGCAAGGCTTGCGACGGTTAGGACCCTGCAGGACAAACCGGCCGACAAGCTGATGTCCGGACTGCAGATGCGGGCGATGATCGGGGCGCAGCGGAAGGTCGGCGACCGCACGTCGGATGCGTATCGGGCGGAAACGGGCCGCCTCATCGAGGCCGAGCTTGCGCAGATGCCCTACGAAGTCGTGCAGAACGAGGTGAAGGAAGCGAAGGCCTCGTCGGAGATCGCGAGTGAGGCACTGACGCTCGGCTACGTGCGCAATGTCATTCAGCCGACCGTCGACAAGGCCGGCGCGCTCAGTTCCGATCTCGCACCGGTCGTGATCTCGGCGAAGTATCGTCTTGTCGCGTCGTTGCCGCTCAAGCAGACGTTGACCGAAACATACGGTCGCTATCTTGCCGCGCACAACGTGGACAAGCCCGACATCTGGGCGGCGCGGAGTGTGCAGCTCCCGAGCGGCAAGCGCTACTCGACGGTCAACGTCGCCGTATGGGACAGCGGAGTCGACACCGCGCTGTTCGCCGATCGATTGGTGAAGGAAGGCGCCAAACCGGCCGTCATCGCGTTCGACCGCTATGCAAAGCCCGCGACCGGCGCGCTGCTGCCGATACCGGCGGAGCTCAAGGGGCGCATCCCGCAGCTCAAGTCGCGTCTCAAAGGCTACTCCGACCTGGAGTCGAACATCGACAGTCCGGAAGCGAGCGAGGTGAAGCAGTTCCTGTCGACGCTCAAGCCCGACGAGTACAAGGCTGCGATCGAGGAGCTCGGTCTCGCGGGCGACTGGATGCACGGCACGCACGTGGCCGGGATCACGATGGCCGGCAATCCGTACGCGCGCCTCGTCATCGGCCGCATCGAATTCGACTGGCACTTGCTGCCCGATCCGTGTCCGAGTCGCGAGCTTGCGCTCCGCGATGCACGCAATCAGCAGGCGTACGTCGACTTCTTCAAGCGGAACCACGTGCGTGTCGTCAACATGAGCTGGGGCGGCACCGTCAAGGCGTTCGAGGAGCAGCTCGAGCTTTGCAACATCGGCAAGACACCCGACGAGCGAAAGGCCCTCGCGCGCGAATATTTCGAGATCCAGAAGACGTCGCTGACCAAGGCGTTTGCAAGCGCGCCCGGCATCCTGTTCATCACGGCGGCAGGCAACACCAACGAAGATGCGTCGTTCACCGAAGACCTTCCCGCCGGCATTTCGCTGCCGAACCTGATGACCGTCGGAGCGGTCGACAAGGCCGGCGACGAAGCGTCGTTCACAAGCTACGGTCCGACGGTCGTCGTGCATGCGAACGG
>JBKPOL010000054.1:0-4017 GCA_046733075.1 Pseudomonadota bacterium
GGGCAAGTCCGGCACGTCGCTCGCCGCATTCGTGCGGCTGATCGAGGCGGCTCGCGACGCAACGCATTCGCTCGCGTTGTCCGAGACGGTTGCGCACGTCATCGAGGCGTCCGGCCTGCTCGCCCACTACCGGCAGGAGAAAGACGGATCGGAGCGCGTCGAGAACCTCGAGGAGCTCGTGAACGCGGCACAGAGCTTCGTACGCGAAGCCGATCTCGCCGTCGATAGCCCGATCCGTCTAACAGAGGATGCCGTGCGTGTGCGGCAGGATGTAGCGTCGGCCTCGCAGGACTTGCCTGCACGCGCTGCCGCGAACGAAGCGCTCGAGTCGCCCTCACCGCGCAGCGAAGACCAACAGGAGCGAGGTCCTTCCGATGCATCGACTTCGGGAGCGGAGGAAGGGGCCATCGAGGGCGCGACCGACCCGTTGACGGCATTTCTCGCGCACGCCGCATTGGAGGCGGGTGACACGCAGGCGGCCGAGGGCCGGCCGGCGCTGCAACTGATGACGATCCACGCGGCGAAGGGGCTCGAATTCCACACCGTGTTCATTACGGGACTGGAAGAAGGGCTCTTTCCGCACGAGAACAGCTTCAACGACCTGGATGGAGTCGAGGAAGAGCGGCGTCTGATGTACGTGGCGCTCACGCGTGCGCGGCGCAGGCTGTACCTGACGCTTGCGCAAAGTCGCATGTTGCACGGGCAGGTGCGTTACGGGATTGCGTCGCGGTTTGTCGATGAGATTCCGCGCGAGCTCGTGCAGTGGCTTTCAGCGCGTGACCGTCGGCCGGCGTTCAGCGTCGATCCATCAGAGTGGGGCTCCGGCGCGTGGGCGAAGCCGACGCCAACCGTCGTGGGCGCTCCGCGCGCAACGCCGCCACCGCCGGCATGGCGGATCGGGCAAAGCGTGCGTCACGCGAAGTTCGGTGTCGGGGTGATCATCGACGCCGAGGGACGCGGCAGCGACGCGCGCGTGCAGGTGAACTTCCGCGATGCGGGCATCAAGTGGCTCGCGCTCGACTACGCGAGGCTCGAGGCGGCGTAGTACGGCCCATCGCATAGAGCGAAAGCGCGGATGCCGAGCTGCTCGCCCGCGAGGGGGTTGCTCACTGACTGCATGACTTGTCTACGTCTCGCGCGCTACTCCGGCGAGATGGGCGCGAGCGTCTCCCCCGCATGGAACACGTCGCGGTAACTGACGTAATCAGCGATGTGCAGCGTTGCGACGAAGAACGTTAGGTAAGGCAGCACGATAAGTGCGGCGAGCGTCGCATTGAGCGGCGGCGGAATGATCAGTGCGAGTGCGGTGGTGACGAGGGTCGGAACGACGGCGCCTAGCATGAACACGCCGACCGCATAGCGCGCGGCGGCGCGCCAGTTCGCTACCGCAGCACGCAGGCTCGCCGCCAGCGCCGTGAGCATTCGTGCGTCCTGGAAGACGACAAGCGCCGGTGCCCACCACAACGCAAGAATCGTCGGCAGTGCGCAGAGCACGCCGAACAGCATCGCGAGCTGCACGCGCGTCGACGCCAGCGTCTGCTGCACGTGACGTGCGGCACCTGCGGGATTGTCATCCGCCGCCGGACCGGCGCCGTAGAGCATCTCGAGTAGTTGTCCGCCATCGATGAGTGCAGTCGCCCCGAGCGCGAGCGATATGCCGAGAACGAACACGATGCCGAGCGGCAGCAACGCGACGAGGTTCGCGCCGAAGCCGCGGGCGAGCATGCGTATCGCGGGCTTGCCTCCGCGTTCCTGGGTCCATGCGCCGGCGAGGAATCCCACGGAGAGCACCGGCTTGACCATCGGCGCGACGAGAATGCCGATCAGCGGAATCAGGTCGACGAACAGAAGCGCGACGTAGTAGGCGAGCAGCATCGCGATCCACGCCAGCCGATGGGCACTGAACATCCGATAGCTTTCGACAAGCCACGCGCCGCCGCGCCGGCCGTCGTAGCGGGTGAAGGCGATGTCGCGTGCGGCGATTGCCACGACTCCCCTTCAGAGCTCGAGCGGTCGCGCCGATGCCGCAACGCGCGCGCGAAGGATGCGTTCGAACGGTGCCGGGTCGTGCGCGTGCGTCAGCTCGCCGGGGCGCGGCAGATACAGGTCGTACAGACGAGAGATCCAGAAGCGCAACGCCGCTGCGCGCAGTAGGGCCATCCATTGCGCGCGCTCGTCTTCGGTCAGCGGTCGGGTCGCATGATAGGCGCGGACCATCGCGCACATGCGGTCGTCGTCGAGCGCGCCATCGCCGCTTTCACTGACGCACCAGTCGTTCACGGCGATCGCGAGGTCGTACGCGAAAAAATCCGTCGCCGCGAAGCCGAAGTCGATGATGCCCGCGACACGCGGTCCGTCGAACAGCACGTTGTCGCAGAAGAGATCGCCGTGTATCGCGCCCTTCGGCAGTTTGCCCTTCCCGAATCCCGTCTGAAACCTGACTTCGTTCGTCAGCAGGTCGTACTGATCGGTGGTGATGAATGGACGCACTGCGCGCGCGGCTTGTCGCCACCATGCGGGCCCGCGACGGTTGGTGAGGCGCGGACGATAGCTCTGCGAAGCGAGATGCAGGCGCGCAAGCGCATCACCGACTGCCGCACAATGTTCGCCGTGCGGATGTTCGACCGCGTAGCCATCGATGCGCGTCACCAGTCCCGCCGGACGTCCATTCAGATGGGAAAACAATGCGCCGGTGCGGTCCGGTACGGGCGCGGGCACCTCCACGCCGGCACGGGCGAGATGCGCCATCAGGTTCAGATAGAACGGCAACTCGTCGGCCGGCAGCCGCTCATAGAGCGTCAGCACGAAGCGACCGCGGTCCGTGGTGACGAAGTAGTTCGTGTTTTCGATGCCCGCTGCGATAGGGGTGAGCTCGACGAGCGAGCCGAGCGTGTAGCGCGCGAGCCACGCTTCGAGCTCGTCCGGTGTTACAGCGGTGTAGACGGACATGGGTAGGCGCACCGCGCACGGGCGCGGGGCGCGCTTGTCACCTTTGCGACGCGTCGACGGAAATCAGCGCCCGTGGACCGGCGCTAGAACGAGAACAGGACCCACATCGGCACCTTCAGCGACGAATCGAGGCTGTCGCGCCGAATGAACGTGGTGCCATTCGTGTCCGGGATCAGGAAGTACGGGCGGCCATGACGCGGCGTTACGCGTATGTAGCGCAGCTGTCCCTGCGTTCGAACTTCCTCGACCACCTGATCTTCGCGACGAAGGATCGTCACCTGCGGCTCGAGATCGGGGTCGCTTATCACGTCCGGCGGCGGGGGAGGCGGCTGAGGGATCGGAGCCGTCCGCGCCGGCGCTTGCGCGAAAGACCAACCGGCGGCCATCGTGAGAAGCAGCATCAGTGCGGTTCGACGTGCAGCCATGGCGCTCGACGGAGTGGTGGAATCGGAGGATGCGATGCCGATTGAACGTGAATCCATTTTATCAAAGGCAGGACGCGCGCAAGCAGCTTTCGCACGACTGCTTGCGTCGGGACGCACCTGATTCGTGCGTAGGCGCATTCCCATACCATGAGATGCATCAGAGATTGAGCAGCTTTTCCCGCTCGTCGCGCGATGGCTGGAAACCGCGGTTTTCGTAGAAATCGAAGATCGCTGCCACGACGGCGTCGGGATCGTCGATCACTCGCATGAGCGCGATGTCGTGCTCGCCGATCATGCCTTCGCTGGCGACCGTGTCGTTCAGCCAGTCGAGCAGGCCCTGCCAGTACGCCCCGCCAACGAGAATGATCGGGATGCGGCGGCTCTTGCCCGTTTGCACGAGGGTAAGGCATTCCGAGAGCTCGTCGAGCGTTCCAAATCCGCCCGGAAGCACGACGTAGGCGGATGCGAAGCGCACGAACATCATCTTGCGCGCGAAGAAATAGCGGAAGTTGATGCTGATGTCCTGGTACTGATGGCCCCCCGGCTCGTGTGGCAGCACGATGTTGAGACCGATCGCCGGCGCGCGTCCGGCGTGCGCGCCATGGTTCGCCGCCTGCATGATTCCCGGGCCTCCACCGGAGAT
>JBKPOL010000055.1:0-17588 GCA_046733075.1 Pseudomonadota bacterium
CTGAAGAACTGGTCGTGGGTGAGCGATGGCGCGACGGCGAGCATCAGCGAGATCGTCGTTGACACGATAGGCGCGGCGAGCTCGTGCCCCCGCTGTGCGTAATGGCGTCTTCTCGTCGCCCACTGTCGGACAGGCAACAATGCTGCCAATCCCGAACTGTGGCGAGGGTTCCGCCCGGTGCGGAGATCGTGATGCCCGCGCCGAAGTTGCTATAGCTCGCGAGACTGCCGCTCAGTTCTGTAGAAGCCAGGGCAATTAGGTCTCGAAGTCGTTAATCATGTCGAAACCGGGCAGGAGGCGCCGCGCAATCCCGGCATGCGGGCGAACGCCGGTGTCGACCACTGCGACGATCACGCTGCTCGAACCGTGGGTCGCGGCACCCGCGGCCATCGGTCGGACCTGCCTAAAGCACAGTTCCAGACGCCGCGCCGAGCTTCTCGAAGCGCCTGCTTCGACTACACGTCCAGGTTCCGCACGCCCAGCGCATTCGATTCGATGAACGCGCGCCGGGGCTCGACCTGCTCGCCCATCAGTGTGGAGAAGATCTCCTCGGAACCGATCGCATCCTCGATCTGCACCTTGAGCAGTCGGCGGACCGACGGATCCATCGTCGTCTCCCAGAGCTGCCCGGGGTTCATTTCGCCCAGCCCCTTGTAGCGCTGGATGGCCACGCTGTTGCGCGCCTCGCGAAGCAGCCAGTCGAGCGCCTCCTTGAACGACTTCACCGCCTGCTGCTTCTCGGCACGCTTCACAACCGCGCCCGGGTGGATGAGCCCCTGAAGCACGTCCGCCGCGTGACGGATCTGCTCGGCGTCCCCGCTAGCGAGAAAGTCCGCGTCAATGGACGTGGCATGCGGCGTCCCGTGGTGCGTGCGGACGACGATGATGCGATAGACCTCGTTGGCCGTGTCGTAGCGTGCCTCCACTGCGACTTCGGGATCGTCGACTGCCGCCTGCAGCGAGATCGCACTTCTGCGCGCCGTGGCTTCGCTCGACAAGTCGAGCCGCACGCCGGCGAGAATTGCACGGAGTGCGCCGGAATCGACAACGCGCGCGAGACGTTCGATGACGGCCTCAGCGAGCAGGTATTCGCGTGCCACGTCGCCGAGCGATTCAGCGGACAGCGGCGGCCGCCCTTCTCCGGGCACCAGCTCGGCATTCTTCAGCGCGACGCGCAACAGATGCTGCTTGAGCTCGTGATCGTCCTTGAGATAGACGTCCTCCTTGCCCTGCTTTGCCTTGTAGAGCGGCGGCTGGGCAATGTAGATGTGACCCCGCTCCACGAGCTCGGGCATCTGGCGATAGAAGAACGTCAACAGCAGCGTGCGGATGTGCGATCCGTCGACGTCGGCGTCGGTCATGATGATGATGCGGTGATAGCGCAGCTTGTCGGGGTTGTATTCGTCCTTGCCGAAGCCGGTGCCGAGCGCCGTGATGAGCGTGACGATTTCCTGCGAGCTCACGAGCTTGTCGAACCGTGCGCGCTCGACGTTCAGGATCTTGCCGCGCAATGGCAGGATCGCCTGGAACTTGCGGTCTCGCCCCTGTTTCGCGGAGCCGCCGGCGGAATCGCCTTCAACGAGGTAGATCTCGCACAGCGCAGGATCGCGCTCCTGGCAGTCCGCGAGCTTGCCGGGCAGCCCCATGCCGTCCAGCACGCCCTTGCGGCGCGTCAGCTCGCGGGCCTTGCGCGCCGCCTCGCGCGCCCGCGCGGCGTCGACGATCTTCGTGCAGATGATCTTGGCGTCCGCGGGATGCTCGAGCAGGAAGTCGGCCAGCTTCGCGCTGACGACCTCCTGCACGATCGGCTGCACTTCGGAGCTCACGAGCTTGTCCTTGGTCTGCGATGAGAACTTCGGCTCCGGCACTTTCACGGACAACACGCACGTCAGCCCCTCGCGCATGTCGTCGCCGGTCGTCTCGACCTTGGCCTTCTTCGCGACCTCTTCCTTTTCGATGTAGTTGTTGAGGGTGCGGGTCATGGCCTGGCGCAGTCCGGTCAGATGCGTGCCGCCGTCGCGCTGGGGGATGTTGTTCGTGAAGCATTGCACGGACTCCGCATAGGAGTCGTTCCACTGCATCGCGACCTCGACGGTGATGCCGTCCTTGTCGCCCACCGAATGAAAGATCTTCGGATGCAGCACCGTCTTGCTGCGGTTCATGTACTCCACGAAGCCCTTGATGCCGCCCGAATAGGCGAAGTTCTCGCTCTTGCCGTCGCGCTGGTCGACGAGCTCGATCTTGACGCCATTGTTCAGGAACGACAGCTCGCGTATGCGCTTCGCGAGGATCTCGTAATGAAATTCGATCCGGCTGAACGTGCCGAGCGACGCCATGAAATGCACTTCGGTGCCGCGGCGATCCGTCGTGCCCACGGCGGCGAGCGGCGCGACCGGCACACCTTGCCGGAATTCGATCTGGTAGATCTCGCCGTTGCGCCAGATGCGGAGCTTCAGCCAATCGGAGAGCGCGTTCACGACGGACACGCCGACGCCGTGCAGGCCGCCCGAGACCTTGTAGCTGTTCTGGTCGAACTTGCCGCCCGCGTGCAACTCGGTCATCACGATTTCCGCAGCCGATCGGCGCAGCTCGTCGTCTTCCTTGATGTCGGTGGGAATGCCGCGACCGTTGTCGACGACGGACACTGAATTGTCGGCGTGGATGACGACCTTGATGTCGTCGCAGTATCCGGCGAGCGCCTCGTCGATGGCGTTGTCGAGAACCTCGAACACCATGTGATGCAGGCCCGTGCCATCGGAGGTGTCGCCGATGTACATGCCGGGGCGCTTGCGCACGGCGTCGAGGCCCTTCAGGACCTTGATGCTCGTCGAATCGTATTCGGGGCCGAGCTGCTTTGGCTTGGGTTGGGCTGGAGTCATGGGCTTGCGAAACCGTGGGCGTTTATTGGAATGGATCGCAATCCGGGGATTTGCGAGCGAACGCAGTCGTGGACGAAACCGGGTGCGAGGCGGCGCGGAGCAAGCCGCAAGACGGCACGAGAAGCGACGTCGAAAGACGAGCGCGGAACCAACGAGTGAGACGAGTCGCGCAGCAGCAAAACCTCCAGGTCAGATTCGCATCGGCATCACGACGTACTTGTAATCGTCGCGATCCGGCAATGTCACGAGAGCACTCGAATTGGCGTCTCCGAACGCGAAATGCACGCGGTCGCTCGCCACATTCGAAAGGACGTCGAGCAGGTACGTGATGTTGAAACCGATGTCGAGCGCATCGCCGCTATACGCGACGGGTAGCTCCTCCTCGGCCTCTTCCTGCTCGCTGTTCGTGCAGATGATCTTCAGTTGTTCGTCGCCAAGTACAAGGCGCACGCCGCGGAACTTCTCGTTCGACAAGATCGCCGCGCGCTGCAGCGCGGAAAGCAGCGTCGCCCGATCGAGCTCGATGCGCTTGCTGTGGCCGGTCGGGATGACGCGGTTGTAGTCGGGAAACTTGCCGTCGACAACCTTCGACACGAGCTCGACGTTGCCGAAACGGAAACGCGCCTGGTTCGCGAGGATGTCGATCGTGAGCGGAGTGTCGCTATCGTCGAGCAGCTTCGCGAGCTCGAGCACCGTCTTGCGCGGCAGGATCACTTCCTGCCTCGTGTAGTTCCCATCGATGCCGAGGCTCGCCCACGACAGCCGGTGCCCATCGGTTGCAACGGCCTGGAGCGTGCCCTGGTCGACGACCAGGAGCATTCCGTTCAGGTAATAGCGGATGTCCTGCTGGGCCATTGCGAATTCCGCGAGCTTCACCAGCGACCGGAAATCGCGCTGGGGCAGCGATAGCGTCTGCAACTGTTCCTGACCCACGCTGATGCGCGGATAGTCGCTTGCCGCGAGCGTCTGGAGATTGAAGCGCGAGCGCGCAGCGCGCACGGTCATCTTCCCGCCCGTCGCGTCGACATTGACGTTCGCGTCGTCGGGCAACGCACGTAGCAGATCCTGCAGTTTGCGCGCGCCCACCGTCGTAGCCTGGCCGTCCTTGCCGGGAAGATCGGTCACGGCGGTGATCTGCATTTCGAGATCTGTTGCGGTGACGTAAAGCTTGCCGCCCCTGTGCTCGAGCAGGACGTTCGCGAGGATGGGCAATGTGTGCCGGCGTTCGACAATGCCGGAAACGGCCTGCAACGGTCGAAGCAGCGCGTCGCGTGCGATCTGTTTTAGTTGCATTGTCGAATACTAAGAACGTTAATAGGAGCGGCCCGAAATCGCCGACAACCGCGATAACTTGCTTTGCGTCAGCGGTTTGTCGTGAAACTTCCGGACGTATAACTGCTGTTCGGGCTGTGGATTCTTTGGGGGCTTTTTCGAGGTTCTACCGCCCGCCCGTTTAACCCACAAATTATAACCGTTCGACCCCGCTTTTTCCAGGGAAACGGGTGCTCTCAAAAGTGACTTATGACGGGCGCCGCGGCGTCAGCTGCGCAGCACTTGGAGGAGGAAATTGACGTCGTGATTCAAGTCCGGCATCGATTCGCGCAATTTTGCAATCTGCCGACACGCATGCAGCACGGTCGTATGGTCGCGTCCACCGAAGTTCGTGCCGATCTCGGGCAGTGAGAGCTGCGTCAGCTCCTTCGCGAGCGCCATCGCCACCTGGCGGGGGCGCGCGACTGCGCGCGAGCGTTTCTTCGAATGCATGTCGGTCACGCGGACCTTGTAATAATCGGCCACCGTCTTCTGGATGTTGTCGACGGAGATCTGGCGGTTTTGCACAGCCAGCAAGTCGCGCAGCGCCTCCTTTGCCATCGGCAGCGTGATTTCCTGGCCATGGAAGTTCGCGTACGCGAGGATTCGCTTGAGCGCGCCTTCCAGCTCGCGCACGTTGCTGCGTATGTGCTTGGCGATGAAGAACGCGACCTGCTCGTCGACGCGCATGCCGACGGTCGCGGCCTTCGCAAGCAGGATCGCGACGCGCATCTCGAGCTCCGGCGGCTCGAGACCGACGGTCAAGCCCCAGCCGAAGCGCGAGATCAGTCGCTCTTCGATGCCCGAGATTTCCTTCGGATACGTATCGCAGGTGATGACGACCTGTTTGTGCGCCTCGATCAGCGTGTTGAACAGGTAGAAGAATTCCTCCTGCGTCCGGCTCTTGCCCCCGAAAAACTGGATGTCGTCAATCAGCAGCAGGTCGAGCGTCCGGTAATGGCGCTTGAAATCGTCGAACGCCTTGTGCTGGTAAGCACGCACCACGTCCGAGACGTACGTCTCCGCATGAATGTACCGGATCTTCGCGTCCGGGTTTTGCAACAGGATGTGGTTGCCGATCGCCTGGATCAGGTGCGTCTTGCCGAGACCGACTCCGCCGTAGACGAAGAGCGGGTTGTACGACGTCGGGTGCTCGGCGACCTGCAGTCCCGCGGCCCGAGCGAGCTGATTCGCCTTGCCTGCGACGAAGGATCCGAACGTGAACGAGGAGTTGAGGCTGCCGGGTTCGGCGCGCCGGCTCGCAAACGGCCCGGCGGTCGCCGTCGCGCCGTTAGTCGCCGGCCGCGGGGTGGCAGGAGGCGGCTCCTTTGCCGTCATCGGCTTGCCCGGGCTCGCTGCGGGCTGCGGGTTCTTCTGACCGGAGCTCGTGGACGCGTCGGCTACGGCAAATTCCACCGCGACGGTTTCGCCCGTCGCCTGCCGAGCAAGGGTTTCGATGCGCCCTCCGAAACGGTCCTTCACCCACTGCAGGACGAAGCGGTTCGGGGCCGTCAGGCGAAGGCGGCCCGCATCGTCAATGCACGCGAGCGGACGGATCCAGGTGGCGAATTGCTGAGGCGTCAGCTCGCGCTCGAAGGCGACAAGGCACGCGGCCCACGCGGGGGAATTCGGAACGGATTGCACGAAGCGGCCAGTGGATTAAGAGAACGTTGCGGCGTGACGCGACTGCGTTTGCGACTGGCCGGGGGAGGCATTGTAGCGACGTCAAATGCGGTTATCCACAGGTAGGTGCCCGCGTTTCGGAGGTACCCGGCCGGTTGCGCTTCCCGGTGAAAGTAATCACTTGCGTCTATCGCCGCCGCCCCGGTTTACGATGCACGCACGGCGCGCACATTGACATCGGAACCGTAACGCGCTCTAATGTAAGGCTTTTCCGTCGCCCGGCGTCCACTCGCGACGCACCGGCCGCGCCGCCGCCACGAATTGCCACTCGGGTTCAGATCATGAAACGCACGTACCAGCCGTCGAAATTGCGCCGCGCGCGCACGCATGGGTTTCGCGCCCGCATGAGCACGGTCGGAGGACGCAAAGTACTCGCCGCCCGCCGCGCCAAGGGGCGCGTGCGCCTGTCCGTCTGACGTCATCCGCGGTTGCGCGCCGCGCACGGGGCTGGAACTATCGGCTGCGCGGAGCGGCCGCGTTCGAGTCCGTTTTCCGGGTCGGTGCCCGCCTCGACACGCACTTCGTCCAATTGATCGCCGCCCCCGCCGCCCAGGATCCCGGCCGCGTGGGCTACGTCATCGGCCGCAAGGCTATGCCGCGCGCGGTGGACCGCAATCGACTACGCCGGCGACTGCGTGAGAGCATGCGCGCCGCGCGCCCCGCCATCGAGCAATTCGACATCATCGTTCGCGTGCGCCGGCCGGTGCCGCGCGAAGCCATCGCTGAGGCGGTGCGCGCCTCGCGCGAGATGATCGGCCGACTCCTTGATGGCGACGTTCGCGTTGCCGCCGGCCGCTCGCAATGAAGAATCTGCTGCTTGCCGCGCTTCGCGGCTACCAGTACCTGTTCCGCCCCCTGCTCGGCGCGCATTGCCGCTTCTACCCGAGCTGTTCGGATTACGCCGGTGACGCAATCGCGAATCACGGCGCGGTGCGCGGATCCTGGCTCGCGCTTCGTCGCGTAGCTCGCTGCCATCCGTGGCACCCGGGCGGATACGACCCGGTTCCCGAAACGACCCGGCATTCGCATTGAGCGGCGAAACGCGCGCGCTCTCGCAAAGGATTTCCCGTTGAACAAGAACATGGATACGCAACGCCTGATCCTCTGGCTGATCTTCTCGTTCTCGGCGGTGATGCTGTGGAACGCGTGGGAGCGGGACCGCAACCCGCCCCCGACGCCGCCTGCAACGCAATCGGCGCCTCAACCGGCTGGCGTCCCGCCCGTGGCGACCGCGCCTGCGGGAGCACCCGCCGCGCCATCAGCCCCGGCCGGGCCGGGTGCCGCAACCCCCGGTGCGCCGCCCGCGGCCCCGGCGCCAGCGGCCGGGCAAACGATCGAGGTACGCACCGATCTCTTTGTCGCGGACATCGATACCGTCGGCGGCATCATTTCGCGCGTCGCGCTCGACAAGCACCGGGACTCGCAGGATCCGTCCAAACCTTACCTCGCGTTGCAACGCAATCCGGAGCGCACGTTCGTGGCGCAGGCGGGGCTGATCGGCGAAGGCTTTCCGAATCACCGCACCGTTTACGAGGCGCTTCCCGGTCCGCGCGCATTGGCGGTCGGGCAGGACCAACTTCAGCTCAAGTTCCAGGCAACGGGCGCGAACGGCGACAAGGTCGTGCAGACGCTCACGTTCCATCGCGGAAGCTATGTGATCGACGTGGCGTTCGAAGTCACCAACGCGGGCACTGCACCCATCAAGCCAGAGGCCTATTTTCAGCTGATGCGCGACACCAAGCACGTCGGCGTCCAGAGTTCGATGGCTCCGGCGTCGTTCGTCGGCCCGGTCGTCTACAACGAGCAGGACAAGTTCAAGAAGATCGACTTCGGCGAGATCGACAAGGAATCAGCCGATCCGAGTCGCAAGCCGGCGTACGCCCGAAGCACGGACAACGGGTGGATCGGCATGATCGAGCACTACTTCGTTGCCGCGTGGCTGCCGCCTTCCAACGAAAAGCTTCCCCGCCAGTTCTATACGAACAAGTTCGACAACGGCCTCTACACGGCAGGCGTCAGGTATGCCGACGGGACGATCCCGCCCGGAGGCAGCGGCGTCATCCAGTCGCGACTCTATGTCGGCCCGCAGGACCAGAACGTCCTCGGCCAGCTTGCGCCTGGCCTCGATCTCGTCGTCGACTACGGCATCTTCACCATTATCGCGGCGCCGCTCTTCCTGCTGCTCAAGTGGCTGCACTCGCTGCTGGGGAACTGGGGGTGGGCGATCATCGTGATGACGATCATGATCAAGGGCGCGTTCTTCCCATTGAACGCGGCCTCGGCCCGCTCGATGGGCAAGATGAAGATCATCGCGCCGAAGATGAAGGCGCTCCAGGAGCAGTACGCGAACGACAAGCAGCAGCTCCAGGTCAAGATGATGGAGCTCTATCGCCAGGAGAAGATCAATCCCCTCGGCGGCTGCCTGCCGATTGTCGTGCAGATCCCGGTATTCATCGCGCTCTACTGGGTCCTGCTGTCTGCGGTCGAGCTGCGCCACGCGCCGTGGATCGGCTGGATCCATGACTTGTCCGCGCCCGACCCGTGGTTCATCCTGCCGGTCGTGTATGCGGTGACGGCATATCTGCAGGTAAAGCTGTCGCCGACTCCGATCTCCGATCCCGTGCAGGCGAAAGTGATGCAGTTCATGCCGGTTGCGTTCTCGATCATGTTCCTGTTCTTCCCGTCGGGCCTCGTGCTGTACTGGCTCGTCAATAACCTGCTGCAGATCGCGCAGCAATGGCAAATGAACCGGATGCTCGAACGCGAGTCGGCATTGGCGGCCGCCAGGCGGCGATAACGCGCACCGTTCGACAGGCGCGGTGAAACGGGTCGGCGAGCGGCGACGACGGCGCGCTAAGCTCGCGCCGTGAACATCGCCCGATCGTCGCAGCCGATCGCTGCCATCGCGCCGCCGTGAATATCGCCCGGTTGTCGCCGCCGATCGCTGCCATCGCGACGCCGGCCGGGCGCGGCGGCATCGGCGTCGTCCGCGTCTCCGGTGCCGACCTCGAGGCCTTGATTGCCGGCATCGCCGCGCGTCGATTGACGCCACGGGTTGCCACGCGCGTGACATTTCGCGACGCGCATGGCGGCGCGATCGACGCGGGACTTGCGCTTTATTTTCCCGGCCCGCATTCGTACACCGGCGAGGACGTCGTCGAGTGGCATGGGCACGGTGGGCCGGTCGTCATGCGGTTGCTCGTTGCCCGCTGCGTCGAGCTTGGCGCGCGGCTCGCCGAGCCTGGTGAGTTTACGAAGCGCGCCTTTCTGAACGGCAAGCTCGACCTCGCGCAGGCCGAGAGCGTCGCCGACGTGATCGAGGCGGCGACTGCAAGCGCCGTGCGCGCGGCAGCGCGGAGCCTGACGGGCGAGTTTTCGCGCGAGGTCAATGCATTGCGGGACGGGTTGATCGATCTGCGCATGTACACAGAGGCGACGCTCGACTTTCCCGACGAGGACCTCGATCTGCTGCGCGAAGGAGACGTTCGCGCGCGGCTCGCGTCGATCCGTGCGCGACTTGGCGATGTAATCGCGCGATCGAGACGCGGGTCCGCGCTGCGGGAAGGCCTGACCGTCGTGCTCGTGGGTGCGCCGAACGTCGGCAAGTCGAGCCTCTTGAACCGTCTCGTGCGCGACGACGCCGCGATCGTCACTTCGATCCCGGGCACCACGCGGGACACGATCGAGCGCCAGGTCGAGATCGCGGGCATTCCCTTGACTATCGTGGATACGGCGGGTGTGCGCGCGACGACCGATCCCGTTGAAGCGCTCGGGATTGCGCGGACGCGGGCCGCGATCGAACGCGCGGACCTCGCGTTGCTGATGGTCGATGCGCGCGATGACGGCGATGAACCGGTCGGCGGCGGGCCGCTACCGAATCCGGCACCCGCCGGCGGATCCCGCACGTCGAGAATCGAGGAACGGATCGCCGCGCTAGCGCATGAGCTGCCGGCCGCGCTGCCGCGGATCATCGTCCACAACAAATGCGATCTCGCCGGCATTGCGCCGCATGTCGAGTCTCGCGCGGGCGCGGAGAGCGCCGTGTGGCTATGCGCGTTGACCGGGGAGGGCATCGACGCGCTCGAAGCCGAGGTGCAGCGCCTTGCGGGCGTCGAGCATGACACCGAGGACGCGTTCCTTGCGCGCGAGCGTCACCTGCTGGCGTTGAACGATGCGGGCGAGTACCTGCGTGTCGCCGCGGTGCACGCCGATTGCCACGTGCCGCCGATCGAACTCTTGGCCGAAGAGCTCCGTCTTGCACAGAACGCCTTTTCCGCGATCACCGGTGAGTTCACCGCGGACGATCTGCTCGGCGAAATCTTTTCGCGATTCTGCATCGGGAAATAGCGCCGGGGCGCGTTGCCTCGCGGTCCGGCGAGCACGGCGGCCTGGATGTGACGCCACGTTGTTGCTTATGCGGTCACCATCCGTACACGGCATGCAACGCGCAGAGCGTCGAGGGCCGCTTGAACCAACGTGTAAGCAGCGGACGGCCTGGCGGTGCACTTCTCGGCATTGCAGCCGAACGAACTGAGCGATCGGATAACTAGCGATCCGATTCCAGAGGTAGCTCGTTGTACGAGCAGCCAAAATTTAGCCGAGCGCGATCTCCGTTCTTCAGACTGGAGACGCGATCGACGCGCCGCGCGTGGCCGGTCCTGTTACAACTCGCGCGTTGGATTCCATGTAGTATCGCAAGGCCACGCAAGTTCACGCAATGTCGTGTCGACGTTTTCTGCGACGTGCGTGATGGCGTCCGGCAGCGGCGCATCCAGGCACGAAAGGGCGTTCTTGGCCCTCGGCACCACTCCGTTTGCAAGCAGTCGAATCGGCACTGCAGGGATCGCGTGGCCCTTGCTGTTCGAGGCTTTGCTGACGCTCGCCGCAATCGCCGCGTTGCTGCCGCTCTTCCGCGCACTTGGCAACAACACCGAGGGACGCGACGGCCGCTTCGCGCATGATCCGATCGCGGTAACCGGACTGCCATCCGCAGTATTGCCTAAGCTGTGCGACAGGGTCGGCTCATTGGCGGAACCGTTTCTCGCCGCTCGCCTGTGTGCAGGCACGAAGGACCCCGCCGATCGCCTGGCGCTGGATCGCCTCCCGGCTGCGCTTACCGATGCGAACACGCGAGTGCGTGCCGCGTTCGATGCGCCGCTCGCGAGCGCGCGTGCCCGAATCGTCGAGTTGCAGTTGCAACAGCGGGAAGGGCGGGGCGACCTGCTGCCGCTCGGCAACACGATCGAGGCCACCTCGGCGGAAGTGCGTCCGCTGATCGAGCGTTACGCGATCGACGTGGCGTACTCGCCGCTACCCCTGCCGCTTGCGTGCGCAAATGACATGATCGTGACCTCCTTCGCGACGCGAAGATCCCCGTCCTTCGAGGAAGGCAACGACGCCGCGCGTGCCAACGCGCTGCTGCTGCTCGCCGCCGCGTTCGACGGAGACGGGCGTACCGGTGCTCTCGCCGCGCAGGCGTTGCTTCCCGACGCTGCCAGGCCGAGTCGCCGGCCGTGCGTCGGATTGCATCTCGGTGACGCGCTTGCCCGCGCGTCCGCATTGATGAACGAGGCGCGGCATGCGTCTCGGAACAGCGCGAAGAACGAGGCGATGCGCGCGTTGCTTCGATTCGCCGGATTCCACTGGGCGGCGGCCATGGTTCTCGGGCTTGTGCTGCTCAACCTCAGCCGCCGGAGAGACTTCGCCGCCGCCGGCGTCGCGCTCGCGCTCGGCTCCTGGTCGGTTGCCGCGTGGGCCGCGCGCGTTCCCTGGCCCTTCGCAAGCGAGCGCGCCTTTGTCCCGGCGCGCGACGCGATGCTGCTCATCGGCGTTCCCGCGCCATTCGTCCTTGCGCTCGGGGCACTCGCCGTATTGGTCGCCATCGTTGCGATCGCGACGCGCCGTACGCTGCGCTTCAGTCCGCAAACGATCGCAACTCGCATCGGATATCCGGGTTTCGTCTTCGCCACCGGCGTCGGCTGGTTGCTGCTGCTCGACTTGTCGGCCAATGCGAACGCGAGCAATCGTTATCTCGCGCTGTATCACGAGGGCCACTTGTGGTTCGCGATGCTGCTGTTGACGCTCGTCGCATTCGTGCGGCAACCGCTCGGGCGCGCGCTTGCGTGGTCGCTGTCGATGGTCGACGCGCTCGTCGCCGGCATCGGCCGGCGGCTCGGCGCTCTGCCGGGTGCGGCAGCTGGAATCCTCGCGACACTGGCGCTCATCGGCGCGTTCGGCGCGTTGCTCGTGAACCTGCGCCAGGTAACGTCGGAGCTCGGGCGCGTCTGGCTGATGGTGGGCGCCGCCTGGTTCTTTTTCCTGCGCGGCGCACCGTTCGCCGAGCGGCTCGCGCGGGCCGGCACGTCGTGGGGCTCGCTTGCGCGCTACATCATGCCGCTCGCGTTCGTCGTCGCCGTCCTCGTCGGGGCGATGGTGCTGACGCGCGACATGGGCCCGCTGCTGATCGCCGCATACGGTGCCGGGGCCTTCATCGCCGCCTCGGCTTCGATGTGGTTGCACCAGCGTTACGGCGCAACTTATGCGGCGCACGGACTGGCGACGGCGATCTTCGTCGGGTGGATTGCGATCGTCACGGTTGCGCTGTTCCGCGTTGGCGCGATCGACGACGTGACTGCGGGGCGCCTCGAGAATCTTGCCGCGCCGCTTGCATCCGCCAACGATCAGCTGGCACTCGTCACCTGGTTCCAGCGGTCGTCTCCGTCTGCCGGATACGGCATCGGCGCGGTGCCGTGGTGCGGTTACGGAGCCTCGACAAGTTGCGCGGGTGTCCCGGGACAAATACAGAGCGACTACACGTTCACGGCGCTGGTCGGTGCGTTCGGTGCGAGCGCCGCCTGGGCGATAACGCTTGGATGCGGCCTATGGCTGCACCGCCTGGTTCGTCATCACGGCCGAGCCACGCGCGGCGAGCCGCACTTCGTCGCGATATCCGGCCGCATCGTCAACGACGAGCAGGCGCTGCTGAGCTGGCTCGGCGTGACGTGGGTGGTCCTGACGCTCTGCCAGCTCGCCGTGACCGTTGCCGGCAATCTCGCGGTGATCCCGCTGACGGGCGTGACATTCCCGTTCGTCAGTTTCGGAATGACGTCGCTTCTCGTCAACGCCGCGATGCTTGCGCTTTGCGTCAACGTCAACGTGTCGAAACGCACGAGCGAACGATGACGCGCCGTTCCCGAACGCTGCTGGATTTTGGAATCGGCGCGAGCGTTGCCGTCGTTCCCGTGCTCTTCGCCGTCCTCGTTGCGGTGGCGTGGTTTCGCCCCCTCGAGATGGCGTCCAAATCGGCACAGGGCGCCGAGCGTCACATCAGTGTTCGCCACGTCGCCGCGCTCAAGACGTTCGAATCGGGGATCGTGCGGCGGCAGGACGTCAAGTCCGCGCCCTTGACCGCGCAGGCGCTCCTCGATGGGATTCCCGTTTGCGGGAAGGAGTGGGATGGGCGCGGAGGTTTCATGTCCGCGGTGCGTCGAAGACTCGCGCACCTCATGGACGCGCCGATCTCGCCCGCCGAACGGATCGTCATGCAGCTTGCGCAACTCGACGAAGCGCTCGACCGCTTCAGCGCCGGCGCAAACCGGCGTGTCAGCGACGCCGTGGGATTCGACGCGAAGCGATGGCTCGATGCCGTTGCCTCCGCACTTTCGACGCCTGCCGAGTCGATCGGCTATCCCGGTCGCCGATTCGCCGTTCAATGCAGCGACATCGCGACCGCGGTGGCAACGCTGACGCGCGGCGATGCACGGATGCTCGACATGCTGGCGTGGCGGGGCACCGAGGTGCAGCGCGTGATCGCGCGCTGGCGCCCCGACCAGGTCGTCGAGATTTCGCCGCGCCAGGTCGCGCGCGCGAATCCGTGGAGCGGCATCCCGGGATGCGTCTATATGGGGCGCGCGACCGACGGCTCGTTCTCGCCCACCTACTTCGTTACGCAAGCGCGCGGCATCAGCGAGAGAATTTGCAGGAATCCGGCGATGCACGGCATGTTCGGCGACGTGGGGGCGTCCGACGCGCCGCAGGGAATCATCGGGGCCCCGACGTCCGATCTTCCGGCAACCGACCCGCGCTGGGCGGTGCCGCCGTCGCTCGACGTGATGCTGCGCTCGCTCGACACCTTGCAACGACCGACCGGCGCGCTCTATCGGATGTACACCGAACGCGCGCCCGAGGATGAAGGCACCCGCGATCCGCTGCCCTTCGGTCTCGACGGCGTGCGCGCGCGTGCCGATGCCGTCGTCGCCGCGGTGCGGAGCAACTTGCCACCGACCCGCGTCGATTCCATCGCGGCGCTTCCGACATCGGATGCAGCACCGGCCGCGGACATGGGGGCCAGCGCGGGCTACGCGTTCGGTCCCAATCGAATTGACGCCGGCGGCGCGCTCGTCGATGTCGGATTTTCGGTCGACGTCACGATCGATCCTGCGCTGCAGACGCTCGCGCAAAAGACCGCCGCGTGCTACACGGGCCGACAGGACGTCTGCCAGAGCATCGGCATGCATCGGAAGGAGGACGAGGGCAAGGCGCTCGGTCACCGGCTGCTCGAGCATGCGATGGTGCGAATGGCTGCAGTCGCAATCATCGACGTTGCAACCGGACGGATCGAGGCGCTCGCGGGCGCGCTTTCTCCCTGCACGCGCCAGGAGTACGACGGTCCCGGACGTGCAAGTCAGTGCGACAGGCGCCTTCCATATCCGATTCGCTATCGACCGGATGCGCTGCTGAACGCCGCGGTCTATCACGATGCAATGCCCGCATCGGTGATCAAGCCGATCATGGCGACCGCCTTCCTTGCGGACCCCGAAGTCGGCGGCCGGTGGCTCGCAGCGGAACGGGCGGAACGGCAGCGCACGGCATGGCCGACGCGCGACAGCCTGCGCGGACAGCTGATGCGCTCGGACTCCGCGCGCTTCCTCGACCGCATGTTCTGTGCGGACAAGGGATTCGCGAATTGTCCCCGCCCCTGGAACGTGCAGGCGACGGCGGCCGCGTTCGGCTGGAATGCGGACTGCGCGGACGCGCGCGAAGACTGTGGCAAGCGTGATCTGCTGTTCGGACGCGCGGTCGACGGGTCGGAAGGGGCGCTTTCGATCGCGACCGTCGTGCCGTACGGGCGGCTGCTCGTCGAGCCGATGGGCGGCGAACTCGGCGGATCGTTTCGCACGCGGCCTCCGGTCATCCTCGATCCGGTCAAGGTGCGCGCGTGCGCCGCGGGACGGGACGGCCGGCGGGGAAGCGGCGACGATTGGGAGAAGTGTCGCGGTGGCGTTGTCGTCGATGCGGTAGCCGAAGGCTGGGGACAAGGCAACGCGCGGTCGAGTGCGCTTGGGGTCGCGGGCATGATGAGCGCGCTTGCCGCGGCCGCAAACGGCGATGCGCCGCGCGCGCCGCACCTCGTTCAATCGATACACGGAACGAGTCGCGCGGGCGTTGAACGCGATCCATCGACGCTTGCGCTACCGACGCCAGGCGACGCGGGTGCCGGGCAGGCGCCGATCCCGCACGACGCTGCCGAGCTCATCCTGAATGCGCTGTCATACAGTCATCGCGGTGGCACCGCTCGGCTGGCATGCGAGCAGGTGTTCGACGCGCGCGCCTGCCGGGACTTCGACTGGATCGCAGGCAAGACGGGTACGCCGACGTTTCCGAACGACGACGTATCGCTCGACGAACTCTCCCATGTATGCGCATCCGCGGCGCCGCGCGGAAGGTCGCTTACGGCGTCGTGCGGCGCGCTGCGCCCGTACAAGTGGTACGTGGCGTCCTACCGTACCGACCCGACCAGCACGCGCTGGAGCAAGGTGATTGGCGTGCTGACGGAACGCAACTGGCTTGCCGATAGCGGCCGCATCCACGGGGCAGGGGACCACGGCCCCAACCCGGCGGCTGAAATTGCTCTGCAGATCGCGTCGCGACACGCGGGAAGGTTTAGCGAGCGGAAATGAATCGTCTGCCATCCCGCCCATCGTCGCGAGCGCGTCCGCCGGGCGCACCGCTCGTATGGACGTTCGACGGGTCCTTCGCGCGTTGTCTCGAAGACATGGAGGACACGCTGCGGCGCGCGATCGTACAGGTCGGCGACGTGTCGCGTGTGGTCGTCGCCGTCGATGTGTCGCTGCCCGCGTTGAATGCATGCGTACGCGCGGGCGAGCGGATTCAACCGATGTGGAGCGATTTTCTCGACCGCGTGGGAAGCCGCTACGGCCTGCCCGCCGCACCCCGCGTGCGCTATCTGAAGACGCCCGGACCTCTCGCGGCGTTCGTGATCGGCTACAGGAGTTGAAGGCATGTCACTGAAGACGTGGGTCTTGTCGAGCATGAATCGCGTGTTTGCGCGCCCGGACCTGCCGTCGCGTGAGGCGACGACGCACGCGAACGACGTCGCGCGTGTCGAACCGATGCTGCGCGGTGCCGGGGTGCGTACCGGCCACAGTCAGGTGGAGCACCTCGGTCGCTACGGTCCGCTGATCGGCGCGATCCGCGAGGAGCTCGAGGAATTCGTCGCAAGTCATCTGCGTCTGCATCTCGCAATCGCCGAGCGTGATCGCTATCTGCTCACGTCGATCGCGGTCGAGAGCACCGGCAGTGAGGAGACGCGGGAGCTGCTGGACCGCTTCAGACGGGAATTCGCGCCCGAGCAGGTCAGGCATTTTCTCGCGAAGGAAGTCGTCGCTCGCCTGCCGAATGCAAACGCGATCGATTTGTCGCAGTTCGCGGGAATCGATGAGACGCGCGATCCCGACGAGGTCGACGCGGGTGCGTACGACGAGTTGATGGATGAGCTTCGCCGCGGCGAGTCTGCCACCCACGTGCGCCCTTACAAGATCACGCTGGTCGGACGTTGGGCGGAGCCCGATACGCGCAACGTGAAGCAACCGATCCCCCGTCATGAGGCGACAATCACGCCGCTTGCGGGACGAGAGCTTGTCATCGACATCGACGACGGCGATGGTTCGCGGCGCGTCCAGCTTGCCGTGGTCGCCGGACGGCGTTACGTCGTCGGGAAGGAAGAGGGGTGCGACATCCGCGTCAAAGGCCTCTACGTGAGCCGTCGTCATTGCGAAATCTGGCTCGACCACGGCGCATGGTGGATTACCGATAGCGGATCGACGAATGGCATTCGCGTGGAGACGCCGCGCGAAGCGGGCTCGCGGTCGCCGAAACCGGGTGTAAGCATCGATGGTGACGGCGCTGTCCTGCCGATGAGCGCCGGGTCGCGCATCGTCCTGTCCGCCTCGGGTGAGGGCCCGCCGGCGGACTATCCGCGCCTGACGCTCGTGGCGCCGGTGAGCAGCGCCGTGACGGTCGCTGCAGATGCCGTGCGGTCAACGCCCGTTACGCCGATCGTTCCATCGCGGGCTCCGGACGCGCTGTCGCTGACACTGTCGATGGCTTCCGGCGAGCGGAGAATCGACGTGCGTTGCGGCGACAAGCCGGTGCAGATCGGTCGTTCGCGCAATCAGGACGTCGTCATCGACTGGGCGCACCAGGCGGTCTCCGGTCACCACCTCGACCTCGTCGAATGCGACGCGACGGGCGCAACCGCGGTCGTTCATGGTGACAACGGGGTCGTCGTCGACGGCGTCTCGCATCGTGCGGGGGCGCGATTTCGCTGGTCGATCGGCCAGCCGATGCTCCTCGCGCGGCCCCTGGAAGGAGAACCGCGATGCACGCTCACGCTCAGCCGGCCCGCATGATGGC
>JBKPOL010000056.1:0-3168 GCA_046733075.1 Pseudomonadota bacterium
GTTGCCTTCATGCTGTTCCTGCTGATCTTCGCAGTGACGCTCTTGCAGATGCGCGGCGCCCGCCGCGGCTCGGCATGGCAATGACGGCGCGGCCCGCGGCGCTCGTCGTCAACGGACTCCTGATCGGAGCATCGATCGTCGCGCTGTTTCCGCTGCTCTGGATGCTCTCGGCGTCGTTCATGTCGCCGGGTGAATCCAGCGGCTATCCGCCCGTCCTCGTCCCCGATCACCCGACCATCGCCAATTACCGGGAACTGTTCGCGCGCGCAGGTGTCGGTCGCTACCTCGCCAACAGCGTTTTCCTTGCAGTGGCCGCGACATTTCTGTCGCTCGTCTTCAACGTGATGGCGGGTTACGCGTTCGCGAAGTTGCGCTTCGCGGGGCGGGAACGCATCTTCAAGACGATGCTCGGGGCGCTCGTCATTCCGGGACAGGTTGCGATGGTGCCGTTGTTCCTGCTGCTGAAGCACCTCGGGCTCGTGAACAGTTACGGGGGCGTGATCGTTCCGGCGCTCGCGAGCATTTTCGGCATCTTCCTCGTGCGCCAGTACGCGCTGTCCATTCCCGACGACCTGCTCGAGGCGGCGCGCATCGATGGTGCGAGCGAGTGGCGCATATTCGGCCTGATCGTCGTGCCGCTGCTGCGGCCCATCATCGTCACGCTCGCCGTGTTCACGCTGCTCGGCACGTGGAACGACTTCATGTGGCCGCTGATCGTCCTGACGGACAAGGAGCTCTACACGCTGCCGGTCGCCCTCGCGAGCCTTTCGCGGGAGCACGTGCAGGACAACGAGCTGATGATGGCCGGTTCGGTGGTCACGATCGCTCCGGTGCTGATCGTTTTCCTCGTGCTGCAACGCTACTACATCCAGGGCCTGATGATGGGAAGCGTCAAGGGATGAGCGCCGGTCGATCCGGCTGGATCCGCTCGTCGCTGTCCCGCATCATCCGATGGCCACGCGTGTGGCGCGACCTCGGCATCGTCGCATTCGCTTCATTGTTGATCGCGGCCGCTGGCGCAGCGCCCGCATTCGCGCAGACGCGGAAGACGCCGCCGCCCGCGCCCGGCCCATCCCACGCTTCTTCGCCGATCGCTGCGCAACTACCGACGCGCATTCTCGATCGCCTCGACGACGTCGGTGCCTGGAAGACCGTCGCTTCCGAGGGCGTGACGGCGTCGTTGCAAGCGGTCGTCGAGGGCAAGCGGCCGGCGCTTCGGCTCGACTTCGATCTTGCCGGCACCGCCGGCTACGCCATCGCCCGCCGCGACCTGCCGCTCGATCTTCCCGCGAACTACGCCCTCACCTTCTGGTTACGCGCGGACGCACCGGTCAACGACCTGCAACTGAAGCTGATCGATGGAAGCGGCGACAACGTCTGGTGGTATCACCGCCGGAACTTCGCATTCCCGAGCGAGTGGCAGCAAGTGACCATCAAGAAGCGCCAGATCGAGTTCGCATGGGGACCGACGAAGGATCGAGTGCTGCGGCATGTCGCGTCGATCGAGATCGTGGTCGCGGCCGGGGCAGGGGGCGGCCGTGGTGCTGTCTACGTCAGCGATCTCGCGCTCCAGGATTTGCCCGAAACCCCGACAACGTGGCCCGCGCCCAAAGTCACCGCGTCATCTTCGAGTCCAGGCTCGGAGGCCATGTACGCGTTGGACGGCGACACGCGGACCGCATGGCGAAGCGATCCGAAGGCGCGCCGCGAACAGTGGTTCACCGTCGACTTCGGCGCGCCGCGCGAATTCGGCGGACTGACGCTGCGTTTCGCGCCGGGCGAGCATGCGTCGCGCTACGACGTCCAGTTCTCCGACGACGCGAAGCGCTGGCGCACCGTCCGCCGGGTTACGGAAGGCACGGCATCCGCGGCATTGCTCCTGACGGAATCGGAAACGCGCTACCTGCGGCTTGCGTTTCACGATGGGCCGAAGCCCGGATATGCGCTGACCGAGCTCGCCGTTGAGGATCTGGCATTCGGCGCGTCGGCGAACGCCTTTTTCGCCGCGCTCGCGCGCACGGCGCCGAGGGGCACCTACCCGCGCGCATTTTCCGGCGAGCAACGTGCATGGACGCTCGTGGGTGTGGACGGCGGAAATGATTCGGGACTGCTGTCCGAGGATGGTGCGCTTGAAATCGGTCGCAATGGCTTTACCGTCGAGCCCTTCGTCCTTGATCGTGGCAAGGTGGTCGGATGGCCGGACGTCGATCCGCAGCCGTTCCTCGTCGATGACGATCTGCCGATGCCCGGCGTGCAGTGGAACGCGCCCGACTGGTCGATGCGGATCACGACGTTCGGCATCGGCACCGAGGACGACGTACGGCTCGTCGCGCGCTACGACCTCACCAACAAGACCAATCATCCGGTGACGCTTTCGCTTGCGCTGGCCGTGCGACCGTTTCAGGTGAACCCGCCGTCACAAACGCTGAACGCCCCGGGCGGCGTCAGCCCCATCAACAGTCTCGAGTGGAACGGGCGCTCGCTGGCGGTAAACGGCACGCGGACGCTCTATCCGCTTTCGACACCCGCGCGGGTGGCGCTGCAGCCGTTCGATGCGGGCCCACTCGTGCCGGTGCTCGCCACCAGCGACACCCGCTCGCGGCGTGACGTGCATGACGAGTCGGGTTTCGCGTCGGGCGCGCTGATCTTTCCCGTGACGCTCGCCGCGAACGCGGTCACGACACTCGGCATCGTCGTTCCGCTCGCCGATCGCGCCACGCCGCCGGCGCTCACCGGCCGCACACCGCTGCAATGGCTCATGCGCGAACAGTTGGCGGCCGGAGCCATTTGGCGCGGAAGGCTCGACCGCGTGACGCTGCGCGTGCCGCCCGAGGCGCAACCGCTCGCGGACACGCTTCATACGACGCTCGCCCATATCCTGATCACACGCAATGGCCCGACGCTGCGCCCGGGAACGCGCTCCTACGCGCGCTCGTGGATTCGCGATGGAACGATGATCGCGGAGACGCTGCTTCGTCTCGGCCACGACGGCATCGCCGCCGATTACCTGCGCTGGTACGCGCCGCACCAGTTCGCGAATGGCAAGATTCCGTGCTGTGTCGACGCGCGCGGGTCCGATCCCATTCCCGAAAACGACAGTCCGGGCCAGTTCATCTTCCTGGCCGGCGAGATCTACCGCTATACGCAGGATCGCGCGCTCCTCGAGAA
>JBKPOL010000057.1:0-3573 GCA_046733075.1 Pseudomonadota bacterium
CGCCTACCCGACGCGGTGCTAGACGGCGAGTTGGTCGTCCCTACTGCAGACGGCAGATCACACTTCGAGGAGCTGTGACGGCGAAACCTGCTTCAGCGGATGGTCGCCGACGCGGCAGCGCGACGGCCGGCTGTGCTCATCCTGTTCGACGTGCTGGAACTCGACGGCGAGGACTGCGGCATCAGTCCTGCTCAAACGTCGCAAGACTTTGCACGCCGCCATTCCTGGAGTGCCTGGCGTTAAGGTCATAGAACATCTGGAGACGCACGGCGAAGCGCGTTCCTCGCGATCGTGGACGGCGACCACGAAGGCGTCGTGGCGAAGCGAGCGGATGCGTCATATCGAGCCGGGCCGCACAACGCGTGCCTGAAGATCAAGAATCGCAAATACTCGCGGCGTGGCGCGGTGGAGTGGCAACCCCGCTAAAGTCGCGTTCGGGCGAGAGCGCTCACGGGCATCCACCGCGCGAGGGATCCTCCCATCACAATGAGATGAAGCTAGTCTCTTGGAACGTCGAGAACGTACTTCGTTGCCTTCCCGCTTTGCGAGAAATCACAAAAGGGCTCGGGCAACCAGACGTGTTATGCCTGCAGGAGCTTCGCATCCGGCGCCAGGATGAAGACGCGATCCGGATGTTGGAAGGAGGATTGCCAGGGTATCAATGCCACTATTCCCTGGCGCGAGATCCGCGCAACGTCACATTTCGTGGCGGTCGCATGTACGGTGTCGCCACCTATTCTCATGGCCGTTGGCGAGCGGAAGTCCCTTCGTGGGATCGCGAGGGACGCGTTGTTGTCCTTCGCCGGCGTGGCTTGAGCGTCATCAACGTATACGCCGTCAACGGTACTGCGAAGCCTTACTTCGACGAGGCAGGAGGCGTCCAAGGCGATCGCCATGAATACAAACGTCGCTTCCAGGCGGCGGTCATGGATCTCGGTCGAGCGCTCAATCGTGCGGGCGGCGTAATGATTGCCGGGGACTGGAATGTCTGCCGCGGGGTTCTCGACACTCATCCGAGGCTTCGCACAGAGACGCCGCACTCGCGCGCACGAGCGGAGCTCAACGATCGTTTGACTGCCGATGGCTTCGTCGACATCTGGCGCGAGCGACATCCTGACGAGCGCGCGTACACGTGGTTCAATCCCCGCGCACGCACGCTCGATGCCGCGCGTGTCGATTACATTCTTGTGTCGAAGAACATCGTTTCGCGCGTACGTGCTGCCGACATCTTAGGCCTCTTGCCGTGGAGTGATCACGCACCAGTGCGCCTAGAGCTCGCGGATGACATTTCAAACTGAAATGTGAGCGAAGTCGAACAGAAACACCTGAACGGACACGCTGCAGATGGGCACGCCGCAGCCTCACCTGCCGCCCAGAGCGTTCTAAAAGCAAAGGGGTTCGAATAAAGCGCAGCTATGGTGTGCGACAAGGAGCCGCTACCGTGGCGGTCATCCCCCTTCGGGGCGGTTTCCATTTGTGCCGCCAAAAATCGCCATACGGCGGCACGAATTGCGGATAGTTTTGCTTGCCGCATTGATGCCGGCTTCTGAACACAAGGCCGACGTCGCGAACCGAAGCGGGTCCAAGAAGAACGAGGAAATCGGGGACGAAAAACGACGAAAAGGCGTCGGCTTCCCGATTTCGACGCTGCTAACCGCTCCAGACTGAGACCCCTGTCGCGCGAGGTCGCATCGATTCGAACTATGTTTCAGGTTAGGCTAGGGAGACCACCAGCGAATAGCGATCGCGATGAAGCGACTGCAACGTATCCTGTGCCTCGACGATTTCGAGGCCGCCGCCCGTAGTTTTCTCCCGCGCCAGATCTTCACGTACATCGTAGAGGCCGCCGAGACGCGCAGTTCGCTTGCCGACAACCGCGCGGCGTTCCGCGACTGGTGGTTCGTCCCGCGCATCCTGACCAACGTGTCAGGCGGATCGCAGAAGATGATGCTCTTCGGTCGCCAAGTCGGATCGGCGTTCGGCATCGCGCCGATGGGCATCAGTGCGCTGTCCGCGTATCGCGGCGACCTTGTACTGGCCCGCGCCGCGAGTGAAGCGGACATCCCGATGATCATGTCGAGCTCGTCGCTGATAGCGCTCGAAGAGCTCGCACGGGAACATCCGCACGCATGGTTCCAGGCCTATCTTCCCGGTGATATCGACGAGATCAAGGCGATGGTCGCGCGCGTGGCCCGCGCCGGATTCACGCACTTCGTCGTCACCGCCGATTCACAGGTGTCGCCCAACCGCGAGCATTATGTGCGCGGTGGATTCTCATCGCCGCTTCGGCCTAGCCTGGACCTCCTTTGGGAAGGCATCACGCATCCGTCGTGGACATTCGGCACGTTCCTGCGGACACTGCTTACGCACGGCATGCCGCACTTCGAGAACAACTACGCGCGCCGAGGCCCTCCGATCCTGTCCGCGAACGTGACGCGTGAATGGTCAGACCGCGGGCGTCTGGACTGGACGCATCTCGCCATCATCCGCGAGATGTGGAAGGGGCCGCTGATCGTCAAGGGGATCCTACACGTCGATGACGCGAGACTTGCCCGGGATGCCGGCGCCGACGCGATCATCCTGTCGAATCACGGTGGCCGCCAGCTGGACGGTGCGATCGCCCCGCTGCGCGTGCTGCCGGAGGTAGTCGCCGCGTGCCCAGGCTATCCGGTAATGGTCGACGGCGGCGTGCGCCGCGGAACCGACGTGCTGAAGGCGCTGGCGCTTGGCGCAGCTTACGTGTGGATCGGCCGGCCGTTCAACTATGCCGCATCGATCGGCGGCCAAGATGGCGTCCGGCATGCCATTAAGTTGATGCAAGCCGAGATCGAGCGCGACATGATGATGCTGGGGATCCGCGCACTCGACGAGCTCGGGCCGCATACCGTGAAGCGAGCGGACGGAAGTAGTGTCGCAACGCATCGCGGCGGCTCGTTCGCGATGCAATAAGCTGTAACGCGAGAGTCGGGGTATGTCCGCCGCCGAAAGCGGACTTTGCGCACCGACGGGATTGCACGCTTGGGTCGCCACCTGCATCGTACTGACATTCCGCTCCTTGAACTATTCCCGTTCCGCTATCGCAATCCGGTCATTGGCAAGTGGGTGTCGGCACGATACTTAGCCACGAAGGAAGAGGTCGCGGAGGGCAACGCCGAATGGGAGATCATCGGTCCGCCCGAGATCCGCAACGTCGACGCCGGTGCGCGTTACTTCACGCCGTTTCGCGTCACACCTCACGCAGGAGCGATGCGCATGTTCGAACGCCGCTGCAGATCAATCCTCATCTGGAACGGCCACCGCGGCGGGAATTGGAAGGCCCTCCGGAACCATGGAGACGTAGGAAACTGCTGAGTGTGCCGTTTCTCCGATGGTCAGCGGAGAAACGGTGGCAGATTCATTTGTCTACCATACTCGCCTCTCGGGCAGGTGTCCCTGGGCGACGATCAATCCATGCAGATTGCACCGCGCCACGCGATTGACCGCATGCACTCAACGCTGGTTGGGTTGTCGGGGACGGCGTAGCGCGAATACGTTCGATGCAACTAAGCACGACGCATGCGCTGCGCCTAGCCG
>JBKPOL010000058.1:0-9585 GCA_046733075.1 Pseudomonadota bacterium
TGCACGTACACGCTCGCGCTTTTTTCGGAACGGTTTGGCAGGTCGTAATACGAGTCGTCGTCCGCATTGACCGCACGGCCCTCGAGGAAGTGCGTCGTTTCGTCCAGGAGCGACACATCCCCCGTTGCCACCACGTAGCGGGCGGTGGCGAGTGGCAGCCAGAGGTAATCGTCCGAGCAATGGGTGCGCACGCCGCGGCCCGCCGGTGGATGCCACCAATGCTGGACATCCCCTTCGATGAACTGACGGCTCGCGCACAACGCGATCTGCGCACGCAGGAGACCCGGGTCCCCGTGAACGAGCGCCATGACATCCTGCAGCTGATCACGAAATCCGTACGCTCCGCCAGATTGGTAGAACCCGCTGCGAGCCCATAAACGGCTCGCGATTGTCTGGTATAGGAGCCAGCCGTTCGTAAGCACGTTCAGCGCCGGATCCGGCGTACGGATCTGCACGGCAGTGAGCACGTGTCCCCAGTGGGCCACGACGGCGTCGAGCGATTCATGCGCCACGGCGGACCCGCGAAAGCGCTGCACGAGTGCGCGTGCCGCTTCGGTGCCGGCCGCCGCGCCGAGTCTGAAGACGATCTCCCGCTCTTCACCCTCGAGCAGTTCGAACGACACCTGCAGCGCGGCGCACGGATCCAGCGCGGCGCCCACTTTGCCGGACAGGCGTGCGCGATGCATCGCGGCCGGATCGCGCGGGCTGCCATTGCGGCCGAGAAACTCCGTGCGGTCGCCGGTCACGGTGCGCCTCGAGTCGTCCACGTCGAAGAAGCCGACCCAGTCAGCGAACTCGCTGCTGTATGGTTTTCGTGCATACAGCGCGCCGTTGGTGTCGATCTCGGTCGTCACGTGCATCGCCGATTTGGACCGCGAATCGCCGAGCACCCATTCGACGTAGCCCGTGGCACTCAGTCGCCTGGCGCGATCGGAGTGGTTGCCGATGACGAGCGCGTAGAACTTGACTGCGGCATTTGCCGCCACGAAGACCGTCAGTTTGGAGTGGATGCCATCCTCCACATGCTCGAAAACACTACGGCCGAACCCGTGCCGTGTGACATAGGCTCCATCACCGCCACACGGCGAGGCGGTCGGCGACCAGAAATGGCCGGATTCCTCGTCGCGAAGGTAGAGTGCTTCTCCGCTCGCGTCGGTGATGGGATCGTTGTGCCACGGCGTCAGGCGAAAGAGGTGCGCGTTCTCGCTCCACGTGTAGCCGAGGCTGCTTTCGGACAGGACCGTGCCGAACCCGGGATTGGCGATGACGTTGACCCACGGTGTCGGCGTTTTGTCGGCTGCGTGGGGGGTGATCACGTATTCGCACCCGTCCGGCGTGAATCCCCCCGTGCCATTGAAGAGGATCAGATCGGTGCCGCGCTTATGGTCCTCGACATGCAAAGGCGCGCGTCGATAAGGGCGGGTGGGTGCGAAACGTGGAATACGCACATCGCCCCCAGCGCGACGATGGATCTGGTCGGCGAGCGATCCGCGGCTGTCGCTGATGATCGCGCGGGCGACCGATTGGAACAGCACGCGGTCTTCGGGCGAGATCTGCTCTGCATGCCGGACGAAGATGCCGCCGGGCCGATCGGCGGCATGTGCTTCGACGCCTGCCGCAACCAGCCCGACGATCTGTTCCTGGAGCACTTGGCGATATCCGTCGCGATCTTCGTTCCAGATCACGAGGTCCACGGCCAGACCCTTCTGGCGCCAATAGGCATGCGCCTGGACGAGTTGGCGAACCAAGTCGATGTTGGCGGCACTCGCAATCTGCAGCAGCACGATCGGCAGGTCACCGGAGATCGCGTAGCCCCACAGGCCCGATTGCGTGCGCCGGTTGCCGACGAGAACGCCTTCGGCCGGGCGCAACGATGCGTTAGCGTAGATCACCGAGCTCGCGAGGCGAGCGTAGAGCTGCGAATCGGCCTCCGTTGCGTTGAGCTGTCCGAGCGCCACCTGGCTGTGCGACCAGGTGAGCTCGAACGCGCGATCGGCGAGCCCTCGATCCTGATATTTGTCGATCAGATGGACGACGGAATCGCGATCGTCGCCGGCGCCGGTAACCATGTCGAGCACTGCCGTGGACCCGGCACCGATCGTGATCCGGCCGCGAATCGCCGCAACCGGATCCAGCACCGAGCCGTGGGTGCCGGACAGTGCGCCGGCTGTCGTCATCACGATGGGAGCGGCCAGCGTACGGCCACGCCCGATGAAGCGCAGGCGATCGGTCTCGAACGAGATTGCGCTCGTGTCGGCGCTGTGCACGGTCATCAGATGGAACATCCATGGCACATGTTCCTCGCGCGAGCGCGGCCGGCGGGTGCATACGATTGCGTTCTGCTTCCCGATGATCTCCGTTTCTACGAACAGATTGCTGAATGCGGGATGAAGCGCGTCGGCCGCGGCGGGTGCGAGAACCACTTCCGTGTAGCTGGTGACGTCGATGGTCCGGGACGAGCGCGAGCGATTGGTGACGTGCAGACGTCGGACCTCGACGTCATCTTCCGGCGACACGACGATTTCGGTGTGCGTATCGAAGTCGAAGTCACGGCGCCTGAACTCCGCGCGTCCCTCGGAGAAGATCGCCTCGTAGTTTTCGGCTCGCTTCAGTGTCGGCTGATGAGCGGCGGACCAGAACTCCCCGGTTGCCTCCTCACGCAGATAGCAGAACGTGCCCCAGTTGTCGGACGTGGCGTCCTCGCGCCAGCGCGTTATCGCAAGATCCTTCCATCGGCTGCTGCCACCGCCGGCGTTGGTGATCATCACGTGATAGCGGCCGTTCGACAATAACTGCACTTCCGGGATCGGCGTGTCCGCGGCAAGCACGCGTACCGGAGCTTCTGCAGGGCGTTCGGCCGCGTGGCGCTGCGCAAGGTTTGCCGCAAGATGAAGCGGCGCAGCTCGGGGGATACGTTCCTGCAGCAAGAGCAGCGTCGCCTGACACAGCGGATCGGACGCGAACCGCATCTGCATGGGTCGCGCCAGCAGCACCGAAGCGCACGCGAGGAGCGTCATCCCCTGGTGATGTGCCATGTACGAGCGCACTATCGCGCTCGACTCGCCCCTTCGTTGCCGTACGGGTGTGTAATCGATGGCCTCGAACAAGCCGAAGCGACCCGCCAGTCCTTCGGCCGCCAGGCGTTGCAAATTCACGCACGCCGCCTCCGGGGCAACCATCAGCGCAAGCGCGGATGCATATGGCGCCACCACGAGATCGTCGCCGAGTCCCCGTTTCAGTCCCAAGCCGGGAACGCCGAAAGCGCGATATTGGTAATTGAGCTGGGCATCGACAGCGTTGTAACCGCTCTCCGAGATTCCCCATGGCACCGCGCGCTGCCTTCCATACTCGATCTGTCGTTCTACGGCGGCTATGCACGTCTTGTCGAGCAGGGTGTTTTCGTACGTCGGCATCACCAGGAGCGGCATCAGGTATTCGAACATCGACCCGGTCCATGCAAGCAGTGCCGGCTCCCCGCCGACTGAAGTGAGCAGTCGCCCGAGCGCGAACCAGCTCTCCTGCGGCAGCTTGCCCTGCGCGATGGCGACAAAGTTGCAAAGACGCGCTTCCGATGCGAGCAAATCGTAATGGCTTGCATCGCAGCGTCCTTCCGAAACGCTGTATCCGATGACGAGCTGGCGACGGGCTTCGTCGAACAGGAAGTCATAGTCCATGCCGGTAAGGGCCGTCGCTGCGAGCGTGAGCTGGTCGATTGTGCCGATGCGTTCACGTGCGCGTTCGGCGCCGAGTGCAACGAGCGAGGAGAGCGGATCCTGTCCTTCGAGAAGCGTTGTGTGGCTGCCGGGCACCGTCGACGGCGACGACGGCAAGGTAGTATTCGCGAGTTCGCGGAGTGTGGGAATCGCTTTGGCGCCCGGAATCTGCGGATCCATTGACGTCGGCTGCAGCCGCAACCATGGCGCGAGAAACTCGACCTCATCGCGCAAATCGGCGCATTGGCTCGCGAGTGCCTGCGCCCAGGCGACGTCGTCGCTTTCGTCGGAAGACGCCCGCGCAGCAGCGCGGGCAGCGATGTCCGCGCCGAACGTCGCCAGCATGTCGATATGGGCCCACTGCTCGACGAGCGTAGGCGACCGTAGAGTGGCTGCAAGGTCCAGCGCCGTTGCGAACCGGGCGACGGCCGCGGATTGATCGACGCCGACGCAATCGATGAGAATCCGAAGCGTATCCGCTATGCCGTCGATCCATCGTTCGTTGAGGATCGGTGCATCACGCAGGCCGGCAAGGCCCGGCACCAGCGTCATCAGGTGCCCCGCAAGGTTGCCGCTATCGACGGTCGATACGTACAGAGGGGATAGCGGCAACGCGGTTTGCGTGTCGTACCAGTTGTAGAAATGACCACGATGTCGCTCGAGCGATTCCATCGCGCGCAACGTCCGCTCCGTGCGCGCGATCAGTCGTCCGGTCGACAGATAACCGAAGTCATGGCCGGCAAGATCGGCGAGGAGCCCGAGACCCATATTGGTCGGCGATGTGCGGTGCGCGACCTTGGTAGCGGGATGCTCTTGCACGTTGTCCGGAGGTAGCCAATGGTCGCCGTCCGTGACGTACGTTTCGAAATAGCCCCACGTCTTTCGGGCCAGCTTGCGCAAGAAAAGGCGTTGCTCGCGCGTCAACTTGTTGCTGCGCCTCGGCAGCGGGCGACTGATCCACCACGCGATCGCCGGGGAGGCGGCCCACAGCAGCAGGATCGGGCCGGCGAACAGCATTGCATCGACGTTGGTAACCGACACACCGAGCGCCGCAGCAACTGAAATGGCCGGTGCGATCGCCATGCGGCGATAAGATGAAAAGAGGTCGGTGCGATCGCGGTGCTCGAGCGCGCGATTTACGTTGCTGGAGGGGTTCCATTCGAGCAGGCGTCGGCGCGTGATCAGCAGGCGGCCGAGGGTCCGCACGATCGCGTCGACGCAAAAATACGACTCGTAGGGCAAAAACGCGAGCGCGAGGACGCCCTGCAAGCCGTGGCGAAGCGCAGCCTGGCTGACATCGGCCAAATGTCGCTGCAGCGACACCCCTTCCGCCTTGCCCCACAGATCGGTCAGGGTTGCGATCACGGACGGAAGCGCGAGAACCGCTACGACAAGCGCGGTCCAGAACCACGCCGGGGACAGCGCCATCCAGCCCATCAACAGCAGCGAAGCGAGCGCCAGGGGGACAAGGCTGCGCCGAAGGTTGTCGAAGAGCTTCCACTGCGACAGCATCGACAACGGATTGGGTTCGCTCGACCCATCAGGCCCGCTGACACGCCGGCCGAGCCATCCAACGAGCTGCCAATCGCCACGGATCCAGCGGCGGCGCCGCGCGACGTCGGCGCTGTAGCGCGCAGGAAATGCCTCATACAATTCGACGTCGCTCAGCAGTCCTGCACGTGCATAGCATCCCTCGAGCAGGTCGTGGCTCAGGATGCGATTGGCCGGCAGCCGCCCCTTAAGCGCACGCTCGACTGCATCGACGTCGTAGATCCCCTTGCCGATGAACGAACCCTCGTCGAACACGTCCTGGTAGACGTCGGAAACGGTGCGCGTGTACTGGTCGATGCCAGGCTGTCCGCCGTACAGGCGCGCATAGCGCGATCGGTTGGTTCCCGGAAGGCTTGCCGATACGCGGGGTTGCAAGATGCCGTGGCCCGAAGTCACGACCTCCCTGCGCGTGTCCTCGTCGCGCTCACCGAAGCGAGCCGTATTGAGCGGATGCGCCATCGCGCCGACGAACTGGCGGGCCGCATCGCGGGGCAACTCGGTGTCCGAATCGAGCGTGATGACGTACTTGACCTGCGATAGGATGGCCGTGTCGCCGACGATGAGCGAAAAGTCGTGCGGATGGCCGCCACGCAGGAGCGCGTTCAGATCGCCGAGCTTGCCTCGCTTGCGTTCCTCGCCCATCCAGGTTCGCGCCTGCGCGTTCCAGCGTCGCGGGCGATGGAACAGATAGAACACGCTTTCGCCGATCCCGTCGTCGGCGTTGCGCTCACCGACGGCGCCGCTCTCCGGTGGAGGCTTATCGCGCCGATATTTCTGATTCAAGGCGTTGATCCCCGCCTCGGCAAGAGCAAGCACGTAGTCGTCGTTGGGCAGCGATTCTCGAGGCGCGTCGGAAAAGTCGGTCAACAGCGCGAAGTGCAGATGCGGGTCGCGGTTCGCCAGGAAGCGAACTTCGAGCGCGTCGACGAGATCGTTCAAGGCGGTCACGCGGTCAAGCATCGTCGGAACGACCACGAGTGTTCGCGCCTGCGCGGGAATGGCAACCGAGAAGTCCATCCGCGGCAGCATCCGTGGCACCACGAGCAACGTGACGAGCCAGTTCACGATCGTCGCCGCCAGCTGGCTCGTGGCGGGTAGCGAGACCGCAACGAGCGCGGCCAGCACCCACTCGCTCGCTCCGCCGCTGAAGGCCTTGACGGCCAGGAAGGCGGTGACGGGGCCGGTGATGAGCGCGATCGAGCCTAGATAGACGGCTAGCGAAAAGCGTCGCGCGAACCGTCCCAGCGCTTCGAGGTGCGAAATACGGACCTCGGCGACACGCTCCAGCTCGAAGACTCCCCGATCGACAAGGTAGTAGCCGACGTGCGCGGACCGATCGCCGACTCCTTTCCGCGTCGCGGCGGTTCGAGCGAGCTCGATCGCCTGTGCGGCCACCGCCACCTCGTCGAGACGGCCTTGCCTCGCAATACGCTCCGTTGCGTGACGATAACCATCGCGGGTCGCGAATTCCATCCGGTCATAGACACCGTGGGGGTCCTGTCGAAGCACGTTCTCGACTTCGCTCACACCTTCGACGAAACCCCGCCAGTCGATTGCCGTGAGCAGCCGCAGACTGCTGATGCTATTGCTGATGGAGATCTGGTCCGACGCCTGCCGCTGGTTCTCGAGCTGAACCAATTGGTCGATCGTGAGGTGCGACTCGGAAAGCCGCTGCTCGATCCAGGTGAGGGCGAGCGCGAGCGCCGCGCTCTGTCCTTGCAGGCGGCGTGCGAGCTCCGCAACGAAGGCGCTGCCTGTCGGGGGATCCGATCGCGCCATGTCGGCGATGACGAGGATCAGGCTTTTCGGGTCTCGCTCTACGATGTGCATCATCCGATCCGCCCACGCATTCGCGAGGTCCCGCTCGACCCGGCCGCCGGCGATATGCACGGCGACTCGACGAAGGTTCTCGATGAGCGCAAGCCGCAGCATGATCGGAATCGCCCAAAGCTCCCCGAGTTTGAGCACGGTTACTGTCTGGTACGCGGCGACGAAGCGACGCAAGCCGTCGGCGTCCACTCGACCGTCCCCGTGTGCGATCGCTTCCAGGGCAATGTCGTACACGCGTGGCAACCCGCTCGATGGACCGAGCGTCAGCCGTGGCAGCGCCCGGCTGTAACCGCGGGGCAGATGGCGTTTTGCCATGGAGATCTGCTCTTCGATCAGATGGAAGTTGTCGAGCAGCCAATCGCCTGCGGGACTGATGCGGTGGTTGGCGGAGACCGCGGCCGCAAGGCGCGCGCAGGCCGCGACCAGCGCGCTTTCGTTTGCGGCGAGCCGCCGCAGGAGCGAATCCTGGGAGGGGCGCTCTATGACGCGGTGCCGCGCGGCGAGCGTTGCGCCATACCGCTCCATCTGATCGGCGCTCAACAGCTCGGACCGCAGCGGCGCCTCCTCCACGATCGGCCCCGAAGACGGAAGACGGTTGCGGAACCAAGCCGTGAAATGAGTCATGAGTCCGGGAGGCGACGTGCTGCGCGTCATCAAAATGTCAAGCGGAAAGAATATTTAGGAGGTCAGGCGAGGCGCAGTGGCCCGAACGGCCGCAGTCAGAAGCGGAACCGACGATTGCGCGCACGGAATTCGGGTGGGCACCTTATCCGCATGCGCTGGCTACGTCAGTGCGGTGCCGCACACAACTCGAATCGCGACGGCAGCGCCCCTAGCGAGGACGTGCGTACGGCAGGATTTTAGGAGCCGGGGGCAGCCGCTATGTGCGCTAGCGCGCAGACCACGCTTCCGCGTCACATATACGGTGACCTGATCCGATGAAGCCACGTCGCGTCTTGACCGCCGGTGAGGCAGGCGAATTACACGCCGGCTCTCTTCGCGCGGGGCCGTGACTTTCAACTTGCGAGGAGGGAAGCCGTGCCCAAGGCCCGACGCGCAGCGGGCGTCAATCAGCTGCTCCAGTCCCTTCCCGCCAATGACCGGCGACGCGTGCTCGCGGCCTGCGAAACGGTCGTGCTCACGCGGGCTGAAGTGATCTATTCGCCCGGACAGCAGCTGCGCGACGTCTATTTTCCGGTCGACGGATATATCTCGCTCATCATGACCGTCGACGAAGTCGCGTCGCTCGAAGTGGCACTCATTGGCAATGAGGGCATGTTTGGCGTTCACCTGAGCCTCGGTGTCGGCGTTTCGCCGTTGCGCGCAGTGGTGCAAGGTGCGGGCTTCGCGTTGCGAATGCGATCTGCCGACTTCCTACGGCAGCTCCAACGCAGTTCCGCATTGCACCGGGAGATCGGCCGATATGCGTGCGTTCGCCTTGCGCAGCTCGCGCAGATGTCTGCCTGTATGCGCTTTCACCTGGTGCAGGGTCGACTCGCGCGATCGCTGCTCATGACGCAAGATCGCGCGCGTACCGACACGGTCCATGTCACTCACGAGTTGCTCGCGTTCATGCTCGGCGTTCGCCGAGTCGGCATCACCAAGGCCGCCAGTTCACTGCAGAAGCGCGGTCTGATCCGCTACAGCCGCGGAGACATCACGATTCTCGACCGGCCGGGGCTCAAGGCCGCGTCATGCGGCTGCTACCGCGCGGACCGCAAAGTGTACGAGGGGCTGCTCGGATACCCCCGGCCCGATCTCTTGACTGGATGAGCGCAGGTCAAATGCTGCGCTATGTGTGACAGGGTACATACAGATCTAGTCCCTTTCGCGTAGTGTTGAAGCGACTCCCGGTCGAACTGCGCACGTGGACATGCTCGTTGGCTGCATCGAACACCTGCCGGGGACCGCAGGCATCCTTTTCGTTCACCAAAGGGGCTTTATGAAGATTCCAGTTGAGACCAAACCGGCACTGTGGGGCCTCGCAGGTGGGGCTGTCGCTGCGGCAATCGTCGGCTTTACGTGGGGAGGATGGGTCACCGGCGGCCGAGCGGAGGCAGACGCAACGCAACGGGTCAGCGCCGCCGTCGTCACCGCGCTGGCGCCGGTCTGCGTCCAAAGATTCCAGACCGGTCCCGATGCCGCCGGCAATCTCGCCGCCTTGAAGAAGGTGGACGGCTGGTCGCAAGGCGACTTCGTCGAGAAGGGCGGCTGGGCAACGATTCCGGGATCGAAACCGAGCAATGAAGTGGCCGCGGTCGCCAAGGCGTGCGCGGCACTTCTTGCCGCAACTTAGCGGGGGCTCGGGGACCGCGTAGCGGGGCTCGGGCGCCGTCGCAGCGGCGTGCGGACTCACGTGAGAATTTTTGCCGCGGCGCGCGGCGACGCTTTCCGGAGATGAAGCGCCAGCGCGCTTCCTGTTGACGGTCGGCTGCCCGGCTGATGTAGAGGCACCACTGCTGCTTCGCAGTTCTGCGAGCGTATCCTTGCC
>JBKPOL010000059.1:0-4954 GCA_046733075.1 Pseudomonadota bacterium
TAGTAAGTCAGCGCTTCGACGACGTCCGATCCCGCGTGGACGAAGTCCCGGTGAAGCTGCGTGACCGCTTCCGGATGCTGGAGCACGACCTCCGGCACGAAGGCGCCCGCCTGCAGGTAGCCGCGCCGCTCGAGCTCGAAGACGTACCCTTCGGCACAGATCACGGGACCGGCGTCGAGGCGCTCTCGCAATGTCATCGTGGACGAACTGGATGTCGCCATGGTGGGCAGGTCCTCGGTGAGAATCGACGGCGCGACTATCGCATCTTCGCCCGCATGCGACGCGTCGGCATGCGACGTGATCTGTCCCGGTTGCGACATGCCTGGCGCGCTTCGGCCTCCCATTCCCGGACGCGCACGTGATCCCGGCTTGTCCGGGGGGAGCCAATCGATGTCGCATTTGGAACATTTGCCGCCCGTGCGAACGTTTATGCTTCACGTGGGCGAGGGCAGCCGCTTCGACCCCGGTCAGTGATGGAAACGCTCAAGTTCATCCTCGAGAATCTGCCGGCGATCGGCCAGCGCACGATCCAGCACATCTCGATCGTCGGCGTGGCGGTCGGACTCGCGATCCTGACCGGCGTGCCGATCGGCATCCTCATCACGCAAAGCAAGCGCGCTGCGGACATCGTGCTCTACATCGCGTCGATGATCATGACAATCCCCTCGATCGCGCTGTTCGGCGTGATGATCCCGGTGCTCTCGCTGATCGGTCAGGGAATCGGCTACCTGCCCGCCGTGATCGCAGTGCTCCTCTATTCGCAGCTGCCGATCATTCGCAACACGTACACGGCGATCAGCAACGTCGATCCCGCGCTGCGCGAAGCCGCGCGGGGGATGGGCATGTCGTCGTTCGAGCGGTTGCGGCACGTCGAGATTCCGCTCGCGATCCCGGTGATCATGGCCGGCGTGCGCATCGCTGTCGTGATGAACATCGGGATTACGGCGATCGCGACGTACATCGGGGCCGGAGGACTGGGCGCGTTCATCAGTCGCGGCATCTCGCAGACCGATTCCCGCCAGTTGATCACCGGCGCGCTCGCCGTCAGCCTGCTTGCGATCGCCGCCGACTACCTGCTCCTGTGGGCGCAGCATCGACTGACGCCCATTGGCATTCGCACGTCGCGAACGCCCAAGCATCGTTCCGTTGTTGCGGCTGCCTCCGCCGCCGCCTCCGCATGATCAAGCTGGAGAACCTGACCAAGGCTTTCGACACGCCATCCGGTACTGTCGTCGCCGCCGACCGCATTAGCATGGATGTCGCAGACGGCGAGATCTGTGTGCTGCTCGGTCCGTCGGGATGCGGCAAGACGACGACGCTCAAGATGATCAACCGCCTGATCGAGCCCACGTCGGGCAAAATCTATATCGACGGCAAGGACACCGACCGCATCGATCCCGTTGAGTTGCGCCGAACCATCGGCTACGTGATCCAGCAGATCGGCCTCTTTCCGAACATGACCGTCGAGGAGAACATCTGCGTGGTGCCGAAGCTCCTCGGCTGGGATATGGGAAAGGCGCGACAGCGCGCGAGCGATCTGCTTGCAACGATCAACCTCGACCCGGCGCTCTATCTGAAGCGTTATCCGAAGGAGCTCTCGGGCGGGCAGCAGCAGCGCGTGGGCGTGGCACGTGCGCTTGCCGCCGATCCGCCGGTGCTCCTCATGGACGAGCCGTTCGGCGCGATCGATCCCATCAACCGTGAAGTGATCCAGGACGAGTTCTTGAAGATGCATCGCCGGCTCCGCAAGACGGTGATGTTCGTGAGCCACGACATCGACGAAGCCGTCAAGATGGCGGACAAGGTCGCGATCTTCCGCGCCGGCAAGCTCGAGCAGTTCGACAGCCCGGACAACCTGCTCGCGCATCCGGCGAGCAGCTTCATCGCGGACTTCGTCGGCACCGACCGTACGCTGAAGCGGCTGCGTCTCATCAAGGTGCGTGATGCGATGCACGCGAAGTCGCCACGGGTCGTTTATACCGAGGCCGTGGAGGAAGCAGTCGCGCGCATGAACGAGCAGGGCTACGAGTTCATCGTCGTCGTCGACGCCGACGGTCGGCCGCACGGTTACGTCGACATGCAGGCAGTCCGCGAGCGTACGGGCCCGGTGGGCGAACATCGTGCGGCGCTGCCCGCGACCGTTCGTCTCGACGAAGACCTGCGCGCAGCGGTTTCGACGATGTTCATGCACGATGTGCGCTGGCTCGCATGCGTGGACGAGCAGGGGATGTTCGCGGGGTTCGTGACGCAGCGTGGGATCACGCGTCTTCTCGGGCAGACCTATCGTGGAGCGGGCGGGCCGCATTGAATGGCAATCCGCGCGGTCGTGTCTGGGAAGTGGCTGCCGGCGATTTCGCTGGTTGCCGCCTTCGCGCTCGGCGTGGTGGCGCAGCGCGGAGGCTTGATCGACGCCATCGCCAAGTATCGCGGCGACATCGCGTTCCTTTCGCAGCAGCACATGAAGCTCGTCGCCATCTCGGGCGGCCTGGCCATCGCGGTCGGCGTGCCGCTCGGTCTCTGGCTGAGCCGTCCGGCGATGCGCCGCTCGGCCGAGACGATCATGCAGGCACTGAATCTCGGCAGCACGATACCCACGCTCGCGGTCCTCGCACTCGCGATGAGCCTGCTCGGTATCGGTACCGTTCCCGCGATCTTCGGGTTGTGGGTCGCGTCGATGCTGCCGATCGTTCGCAACACGTACGCCGGAATGCTCGGTGTGCCGGCGCATTTCGTCGAGGCGGCCACCGGTATGGGAATGCGCCCCGCGCAGATCCTGTCGGGCGTCGAATTTCCGAACGCGCTCTACGTGACGTTCGCGGGCATTCGCACAGCGCTTGCTATCAATGTCGGGACGGCGCCGCTCGCGTTCCTGATCGGCGGCGGCGGCCTGGGCGAGCTGATCTTCACGGGCATCGACCTGAATGAGCCCGGCATGATGCTCGCCGGCGCGATCCCGACGGCGCTCCTTGCCGTGCTCGTCGACTTCGCCGTCGGCGCGCTTGCATATTGGGTGGTTCCACGCGGTGTCAATCCGCTTCGCTGAGACGGGGGCACGATCTCAGCGGGCACAGTACGTCAACCTAGGAGGGGCTTATGAAGATCATCAAGACCGTGGCGCTGATGGCGGGGGCAGCGCTTTGCCTGAACATCGCGGGAGGCGCGGCGGCGCAGAACATCGTCGTCGGCGGAAAGAATTTCACCGAACAGCAGATCATGTCGCAGATGACCGCGCAACTGCTGCAGGCGAAGGGCTTCAAGCCCGACGTCAAGGCGGGCATGGGCAGTGCAGTCGTCCGCCAGGCACAGGAAAGCGGCCAGATCGACGTGTACTGGGAATACACCGGCACGTCGCTCATCACCTATAACAAGATCAACGAGCGGATGGGTCCCGCCGAGACCTACGCCAAGGTAAAGGAGCTCGACGCACAGAAGGGCCTCGTTTGGCTCAATCCGTCCAAGGCCAACAACACGTACGCGCTCGCCATGAACTCGGATGAGGCGAAGAAGATGGGCATCGCGTCCATCAGCGACCTTGCGGCCAAGGTCAAGGGCGGCGGAAAACTTACGTTCGCGAGCAACGCCGAGTTCTATGCGCGGCCCGACGGATTGAAGCCGCTCGAGGAGAAGTACGGCTTCGAGTTCGCGCGCGACAACGTCAAGCGGATGGACACCGGCCTCGTCTACCAGGCGCTGAAGGAGAAGCAGGTCGATGTGGGCCTCGTGTTCGCGACGGACGGCCGCGTGCCGGCGTTCAACTTCGTCGTGCTGAAGGATGACAAGGGATTCTTCCCGAACTATGCGCTGACGCCCGTCGTGCGCAAGCAGGTGCTCGACGCGAACCCGAAGCTTGCCGACTACTTGAACGCGCTGTCAGCAAAGCTCGACGACGCGACGATGGCCCGCCTCAACGCCAGCGTCGACGTCGACAAGAAGACCGTCGAGGATGTCGCGCGCACGTTCCTCAAGGAGCAGGGGTTGGTGTAGCGACAGGAGGCGCGATGCCGTTCCGACGCCGCGCAATCTGCCTTATCTTGCGACGATGGCTTGGATGAGAAACGCCAGGCCGCTCGCCGTCGCCGCCGCGCAGATAGCGTCGATTCCACGCGATCTCGCGGCAAACCGGCGCAAGCACCTCGAGACCATCGACGCTGCGCGCGCCGCCGGCGTCGATGTGCTCGTCTTTCCGGAGCTCTCGCTCGTCGGACATGGTGCCGGCGCCGAGACGCTCCGCCTCGCGATGTCTCGCAACGATCCGCTGCTCGGCGAGATTGCGCGCGCTTGCGGATCGATGTGCGCGGTCGTCGGGGTGATCGAAGAGGCTCCGGGGGCGCAGTATTACAACAGCGCGATCGCGCTTCGTGATGGCGCGGTGGCCGCCGTGCATCGCAAGATCAATCTCGCCACCTATGGACGCCTGGAGGACGGCAAGCACTTCGCCGCCGGACGCTCGGTCGACCCCGTTAAGCTCGTCGGCGGCTGGCGCGCGGGCATCCTGATTTGCGCGGACCTGTGGAACCCGCCACTCGTACATCTCGCCGCGCTCCAGGGCGTCACGGTAGTGCTCGCGCCCGTGAGCTCCGCCATCGATGCCGTCGGTGACGGATTCGACAATCCCGGTGGCTGGGACGTCAATCTTCGCTTTCACGCATTGACCTACGGGTTGCCCGTCGTAATGGCCAATCGCGTCGGCCACGAGGACGGACTCACCTTCTGGGGCGGGTCGCGTGTGCTGGATGCCTTCGGTTGCACGGTCGCGAAGGCGGACGGCCCCGGCGAGGCGCTTGTGCAGGCCCGCATTGACTATGACGACGTTCGCCGCGCACGCTATCTGCTACCGACGATTCGCGATGCGAACACGACGTTGCTCCGCCGCGAACTCGCACGAATCGCACGCTTGCCGCACGATCAGGATGGCAATGCGGTAGCGAGTCGGCGGGAAGCGCTGGAAGGGTGC
>JBKPOL010000060.1:0-9394 GCA_046733075.1 Pseudomonadota bacterium
GTTCTTACCCGGGAACCTTCTGAAAGCGTCGTTCCGCTGCGGCGCTCGCCCGATACCTCCCTCGATACGCCCACTCCTCGCCGCCCCTCGAGCATGATCGATCTCTACTACTGGACGACCCCCAACGGACACAAACTGACGATGTTTCTCGAGGAGACGGGGATGCCGTACACGGTCAAGCCCGTCAACATTTCGCGCGGGGAACAGTTCGAGCCCGACTTCCTGGCGATCGCGCCGAACAACCGCATTCCGGCGATCGTCGATCGCGAGCCGGCATTCGGTGGCGAGCCGGTATCGATGTTCGAATCAGGCGCGATCCTGCTGTACCTCGCGGACAAGAGCGGGCAGCTGATTCCCTCGCACCCTCGCAACCGATGGCAATGCATCCAGTGGCTGTTCTGGCAAATGGCCGGACTCGGCCCGATGGCCGGTCAGAACCACCATTTCGGAAGCTATTCGATCGAGCCGATTCCCTACGCAATCGACCGCTACGTAAACGAGACGGGGAGGTTGTACGCAGTGCTCGACAAGCAGCTCCGCGGCCGCGCATTCATCGTCGACGAGTATTCGATCGCCGACATCGCATGCTATCCGTGGATACAGCCGGAACGGCAGCGCCAGAACATCGATGACTTCCCGGACCTCAAGCGCTGGAAGGCTGCAATCGCCGAACGGCCGGCCACCGAGCGGGCTTATGCGCTCGCGAAGACCGTCAACGTGAAGCCGTCCATCAGCGACGAGGAGTCGCGAAGGATTCTGTTCGGGCAGGGCAAGCACACGGTGAAGCGCTGACCCGCCACAACGCGTCACTCGAGCATTCTCCAGCCGTCCGGCGGAATCCTTCCGACGATTTTGAATTCCCCATTGCCGATCGGGCGGATCACTGCCGCTTCACCCTCGGCAAGGTACGGAGGCCCGGCGACGGCCGTGAACGGATTGCCGTGGCTCACGATCGCAACGTTGCTCCCCGCCGGGACGGCCGTCGACATCAGCGTGCGTAGCTCCGAGTAGCGTTCCGGATTGTCCGGTCGTGCGGGTCCTCCGCGCACGCGTGCGTCGACGGTCGAATGCCCGAAGATGAGCTCGGCGGTTTCGCGCGTACGGCAGAACGGGCTCGCAAGCACGGTCGTGACCGGAATGCGCAGACGACGAATTGCTGCGCCGATCGCGCGTGCATCGCTGCGGCCCCGCTCAGTCAGGTTGCGTTGCTGCGCGCAGTCCTCATAGCCCGACATCCGATCGTCGTTCTGCCCGAAGTCAGTCGCCGCGTGCCGGAAGTAGATGACGTAGCCGCCCGCCAGCAATGCGTCGTGCAATGCGGAGCCGGCGAGGGGTTGCTGCGCGCATGCGAGTGCCGTCGCAAGCAACGAGACGAGCAGCGCAGCGAATCGCATCACGACCTTTCAGCGCGCGTCGATGAGCATCACCGACGTTGTCGTCATCGCGCGATCGTCGATCGGGGAGTGTCCGTCGAGCGTCTCGTCAGCGTCGAATGCGCGATCGCCGTCCGCAACCGGCAAGCCCGTTGCGCGCACGGCTGCGAAGTCGTGCAGCGTTCGGTCGAGGAGGTGCGTCGAAACGACGTTGCCCATTGCGTTGAAGATCGATTCGATACGGCCGGGGAATCGCCTTTCCCATTCGCGCAGCATCGCTGCGACCTGCTTGCGCTGCAGGTTCTCCTGTGATCCGCACAGCGTGCAAGGAATCAGCGGGAACGCGCTCGCCTCCGCATAGCGGGCGAGATCGCGCTCGCGGACATACGCAAGCGGACGGATCACCACGTGCTTGCCATCGTCGGAGACGAGCTTCGGCGGCATCGTCTTCAGCTTGCCGCCGTGGAACAGGTTGAGAAAGAACGTAGCCATGATGTCGTCCCGATGATGCCCGAGCGCGATCTTCGTCGCTCCGAGCTCGGTCGCGACGCGATACAGCACGCCGCGGCGCAGGCGGGAGCAGAGCGAGCACATCGTGGCGCCCTCGGGAATCAGTCGCTTGACGACGCTGTACGTGTCCTGCTCGGCGATGTGAAACGCGACGCCGCGCGACGCGAGATAGCGCGGGAGAACGTCGGCGGGAAAGCCCGGCTGCTTCTGGTCGAGATTCACGGCGACGATGTCGAACGGGGTCGGCGAGCGCTTCTTCAGCGACAGCAGGATGTCGAGGAGGCCGTAACTGTCCTTGCCGCCCGACAGGCACACCATCACGCGATCGTTCGCGGCGACCATGCCATAGTCGGCAATCGCCTGTCCGACGAGGCGCCGCAGGCGCTTGCGCAGCTTGCCGAGCTCGAACGCGGCCTTACGAGGATCGCGCCGAACGACGGTCGCGGAAGAGCAGGTTTCGGCGTGAACGGCTGAATCGGTCATCGACCGATTGTACCGCCCGGAAATCAGTGTTCCGGCAAAGCGGTCGAGCCGGCGTTTTCGCTTCGCGAATCGGGTTCGAGCTCGGGCCCGCTCGCCGTCGTCGGCTCGGCTGCCCGGTTGGTTGCCGGCGGTTGCGACGCCACTGCGGACTCGACGGTTGACGCGTGCGCCGCATCTGCGGACGGCAAGCCTGACGTCTTCGTTGCGCTGATCCTGGCGTCCTTGGACGATTCTCGCGCGCGATCGCCATCGCCTCGGAGCACACGCGTGGCAATCACGGGTGGCTCCTGGATTTCGACCGATGCACCCGGGGCAGCCGTTGCCGCACTTGCGGCGCCCGCGCCCGTACGCGTGTCGGACGACGCGGATGGCGCCGCGCTGAAGCGCCATCCGATCCAGATCAGCGCGCAGACCGCGCTGGCGATCAGGACCAGCGGCAGGGTGCGCGTAAGGGGCGAACGATTTCGCAGTGCGAGGGATGCGGCATTCGCGGCGACGAGCGCCGGATCCGATGCTTCATAGCTGACCAGACCGGCCTGCGTGAGGCGCGCTGCATCGCGTGTGAGGCGCGCGGTGTTCATCATCGGACCAAGCGGGAGGTCGCGCAGCCGGCCCGGGCTGTCGAGCAGCGTCAGAATCCGGCGCTGCGTCACCGACAGACCCTTCGTTCGCGCCTTGACTTCGGCGTCGCCTGCGGGGGTCCGGCGGAACGGCTTCGAAGCGTCCACGATTACGGCCAATTGGGAAATCAGGTGGTTGCGGCCGGCGCCGCGTTCGGGAGGTGGATCCCGACCTTTGGACGGGAGGCGACGATCGGACGCAACCGCTCGGGATGGAGCAACGCTTATGCCAATGGCATAGCGCGCCGACCAGCGGGGATCGGCGCGAGCACTGCCCTGTTCTCGCCTCGCAACGGGCTTGCGCGCAGAGCGTCGTCGGCTCCTTACTTCTTGGCGTCCTTGGCCGCTTGTTTGGCGGCTTCGGTGGCCTTCATCGCCGCGTCGCCGGCTTTCGCTGCGGCGTCCTGAGAGGCGTCGGCAGCCTTGTTCGCAGCCTCCTTGGTTGCGTCCGATGCTTTGGCGCTTGCCTCTTTCGCGGCTTCCGATGCTTTCGCCGCAGCATCCTTGGTGGCGTCAGCGGCTTCCTTTGCGGATTGCGCGGCCTTTGCGGTCGCATCCTTGGCTGCCGCGCTTGCGGCGTTCGCTGCGTCTTTGGCGGCGGTCGCAGCGGAGTCCGCTGCCTTCGACGCCGATTCCTTCGCCTTGTCCGCGGCCTGCTGCGATTGCTGGCCGCACGCAGCGAGCAGCACTGTAAACGTCAGCGCCGTCAGTGCGGCGAGTTGGGGTGGTCTCATGTCATTGCTCCCTGTATGTGAAAAGTCGTTAAGCGGTGATGATCGTGTTTCGTGATCGGGTCCCAGCAGGCGCGCGATTATAGGCGAAGGATTGGGAATCTCTAATGTGCACGCGGGTGCCTGGGCAGCAGCGTCGCTAGATGAGCCGCATGCGCCGCCGCTCCCACAGTGCAAGCGACAATCCGCTCACAACGATGATGGCCATGCCGACCGCAGACGTGCGATCGGGATGCTGGCCAAAGATCAGATGGCCGAACGTCGTCGCCCACAGGATCTGCAGATACGTGAACGGCGTCAGCAGCGTCGCCGGCGCGATCAGGTAGGCATGCGTCAAGCACCAATGCCCGAGCCCCGCGAACACGCCCATCAGCACGAATAGCGGCACGGCGAGCCGGGTCAGATGCGCAACGTCTACGACGAACGGCAGCGCGAGCGACAGCAGGAGCGTGCCGACAGTTGCACTGTAGAACAGCGTCGTGTGCGGGCTCTCGTCCAGCAGCTTGCGCGTCAGCAATTGATAGAGCGCGTTGGCGAGCGCTGCACCGATCAGGAGCACGACAGCGGGATGCACGACGGCGGACCCTGGACGCAGCAGGATGATGATCCCGATGAAGCCTGCGTTGGAGGCGACCCAGCGCGCGCGGGTCGCGCGTTCGTGGAGGAGCGGCCACGACAGCAGTACGACGAAGATCGGTGCCAGGAACGTGATCGCTGATGCTTCGGCGAGCGGCAGGTACCTGAGACCGCCGAAGAAACCGAGCGTCGCGAGGACGAGCATCAGCGAGCGCAAAAGCTGTACGCGCAGCTTGCGCGTGCGCCAGAACCCCGGTCCCGTGCGCTGCCATGCGAAGGGCGTCACGACGACCATCTGGCCGGCGTAGCGAGCCCATACGACGAGGAGCAGCGAGTAGTCGCGTACCAGGTACTTGGCCGTCGCATCGAGCGACGAGAGGCACAGGCCCGCGAGCAGAAAGAGCGGCAGCGCGTGACGCAGCGGATGCGCGATCCGCTGGCTCACGTGCAGGCGGCGACGAGCCCGCCGCTCTCAGGCCGCCTGTTGGATCAGCTCGCGCAGGACGAACGGAAGGATGCCGCCGTGCCGGTAGTAATCGACCTCGATCGGTGTGTCGATGCGGCACAACACGGGTATGTCCCGTCGCGTCCCGTCGCGGCGCATCATCACGATCGTCATCGGTTGCTGCGGCTTGATGTCGCCGGGAACGGCGATGTCGAAGATCTCGTCACCGACGATAGCCAGTGAATCGACACTGTCGCCCGCCGCGAACTGCAGTGGCAGGACGCCCATGCCGACGAGGTTGGAGCGGTGGATCCGTTCGAAGCTCTTGGCGATGACGGCCTTGATGCCGAGCAATTGCGTGCCCTTCGCCGCCCAGTCGCGGGAGCTGCCCGTGCCGTACTCTTCACCGCCGAACACCACGGTCGGAACACCGAGACGCTGATACTGCATGGCTGCGTCGTAAATCGGCATCCGCTCGGCGGTGGCACCGGCAGGACCGTGGTAGAGCGTGAGCCCCCCCTCGACACGCGAGCCATCCGCATTCGGAGGCAGCATCAGGTTCTTGATGCGCACGTTCGCGAACGTACCGCGCAGCATGACCTCGTGGTTGCCGCGGCGCGAGCCATAGCTGTTGAAGTTGCCGACGGATACATCCCGCTCCTGCAGATAGAGGCCCGCGGGAGACGTTGGCTTGATGGAGCCCGCGGGCGAGATGTGATCCGTCGTGACCGAATCGCCGAAGATGCCGAGCGCGCGCGCACCGCGAATGTCGCCGATGGCGCCGGGCGTCATGCTGAACCCCTCGAAGAACGGCGGCTTGGCGATGTACGTCGACGATGGCCAGTCGTAGACCTGCCCCGTCGATCCGGCAATCGTCTTCCACATGGGATTGGTGTTCGCGAGATCGCCATAGAGGCGACGGAAGGTACCGGGATCGCGGGCGTAACTTAAGAGCGCGCCCACTTCGTGCGACGTCGGCCAGATGTCGCGCAGATACACTGGTCCGTCCTTGCCTTGACCGAGCGGCTCGGCCGTCGGGTCTTTCAACACGGTTCCTGCGATCGCGAAGGCCACGACGAGCGGCGGCGACGCGAGGAAGTTTGCCTTCAGGTTCGGGTGAATGCGCGCCTCGAAGTTGCGATTGCCGGATAGCACGGCGGCGCACACCAGGTCGTGTTCGGCGATCGCGTCGTTGATCTCGGGCGCAAGGTCGCCTGCGTTGCCGATGCACGTCGTGCATCCATACGCGGCGACGTCGAAACCGAGCTGCTGCAGGAACGGCAGCAAGCCGGTCTTCGTCAGGTAATCGGTAACGACGCGTGAACCGGGCGCCAGCGACGTCTTGACATGCGGCTTGACGGTCAGACCCTTCTCCACGGCTTTCTTCGCGAGCAGTCCGGCGGCGAGAAGAACGCTCGGGTTCGACGTGTTCGTGCACGACGTGATGGCGGCGATCAGCACGTCGCCGTTGCCGATGTCGACGGGTTTCGGCGCGGTCGGCGCAACCCGATCGGGGGTCGGGCGGTTGTTCACCATTTCGATGTAGTCGCGCGGCATGCCTGCGCGCGGGACTTGCTGCTCGGCGTCGCTGATTGCGCCGCGACCGGGCACCATCGGCTGCGTCGCATAGCGCTGTCGCAATCTTTCCGGCGCTTGCGAAAAGCCGTCGCTGCCGGTCTTGCTGAAGAGCTCGGCAAAGCGTGACGCGATGTTCGGCAGCTCGATCCGATCCTGCGGGCGCTTGGGTCCGGCGAGCGACGGCGTGATCGTCGCGAGGTCGAGCATCAGCGTCTTCGTATAGTCGATCTGTCCGGCGACCGGCATGCCGAACAAACCCTGCGCGCGGAAGTACGTTTCGAACGCGTCCACCTGCGCGTCCGTCCGACCGGTTGCACGCAGGTAATCGACGGTCGCCATGTCGACGGGAAAGAACCCCATCGTCGCGCCGTACTCGGGCGCCATGTTGCCGATCGTCGCGCGATCGGGCACCGACAGCGTTGCCGTGCCCTCGCCGAAGAACTCGACGAACTTCCCGACGACCTTCTCCTTCCGCAGCATTTCCGTGACGGTAAGAACCAGATCGGTTGCCGTCGCGCCCTCGGGCAGTCTGCCCTTGAGCTCCACGCCCACGACGTCCGGGGTGAGGAAATACACGGGCTGGCCGAGCATGCCTGCTTCCGCTTCGATTCCGCCGACACCCCAGCCGACGACGCCGATGCCGTTGATCATCGTCGTGTGGCTGTCGGTGCCGACGAGCGTATCGGGATAGTAGACGCCATCCTTGCAGTGCACGCCAGGCGCGAGGTATTCGAGATTGACCTGATGGACGATGCCGATGCCGGGCGGCACGACCTTGAACGTGTCGAACGCCTGCATGCCCCACTTCATGAACTGATAGCGCTCGGCATTGCGCTGGAACTCGAGCTTCATGTTGAGATCCAGCGCAGCGGGCGATCCGTAGTAGTCGACCATCACCGAATGGTCGACCACGAGGTCCACCCGCACCAGCGGCTCGATGACCTTGGCGTTGCGGCCGAGGTCGTGCGCGACGTTGCGCATCGCCGCGAGGTCGCAAAGGAGCGGCACCCCGGTGAAGTCCTGCAGGACGACACGTGCGACGACGAACGGGATTTCCTCGGTGCGCGAGGCGATCGGCGCCCAGTTTGCAACCTCGCGCACATGCTGCTCGGTTACTTTCCTGCCGTCGCAGTTGCGCAGTACGCTTTCAAGCACGATGCGAATCGACACCGGCAGGCGCGAGATCCTTCCGATGCCGGCCTGCTCGAGCGCCGGCAGCGAGTAGAACCGTCCGGAAGCGCCGGACGCCAGACGCATTTCCTTCAGCGTGTCGAACAGGTTGTGTGCCATCGTGTCGTCCTGGTTGTCGATCGGCGTCGATGCCGTCCCGCGTAGTCCGGTTGTCGATCCTTTGCGCGCGCTCGCTATGCGGGCGGCCGATCGGCCCTCGGTCGTTCCTGGGTCGGCGGCGCCTTCGCGGGCGGTGGCGGCGGTTTCTTTGCCGCGCCAGGCGGGCGCCCACCGCCCATCACGTCCCGCACATTCAAAGTTTGTCCGTTTGGCATCACCATGTCGCCCGGGCGCTGCCCCGCCTTGCATGCACCGAGATGACGCGCCGTGAGCACGGTCGTCGAATCGGTCTGTCCCATGAACGGCGGATCGTACGTCGTCCGGATTTCGGTGCGGTAGCTGGTGTTGCCGTTCAGCACCATCGTCGACTTGGAATGCATGCGGCTACCCGCGATGTCGCAGACGAAGTCGCCCGTGCCGCGATTGCCCGAGAAGCTGAAGTCGTGCTTGCTGCACATGCCGGCCATCGCGCCCGTTCCCATGTCGAACATCTGCTTCTGCACCGAGTCGTCCAGGCACATCGTCATCTTGTTCGGCTGGTTGGTCGCCCGGTCGGATGCGCGTTCCATCTCCCACAGCCCCGCCTTCAGTCGGGGGAAATCCTGGGCGAGGGCGGGCGGCACGATGCACGCCAGGACGACACCAATACGAACGTAACGGGCGATGCGGGTGAAGATGCGAGCGGGCATTGAGAGACCTTGCAGGCGTCAGACCATCAGGTCGACGAATTCGTGGACGGGAAGCGCGGCGAGCCGTTTCGTGTCGAGTGCGACGTCGAGGATGTTCTGCTGCTGTCGCCCCGCGAATCGCCGGGCGACGTTGGTACGGAACTTCTCGATCAGCAGCGGGATCCCGTCCTCGCGCCGCCGCCGATGGCCGATCGGGTATTCGACGACGACTTCGCGCGTCTTCGTGCCGTCGACGAATTCGATCGTGATGCCGTTCGCGATCGAGCGGCGCTCGGGATCGAGGTAGTCGGCGGAAAAACGCGGGTCTTCGATGCACGACATCTTGTCGCGCAATGCATCGATCCGCGGATCCGCCGCGACGTTGTCTTCATAATCGGCCGCGGTGAGCCGGCCGAAGATCAGCGGCACGGCCACCATGTACTGGATGCAGTGGTCGCGGTCCGCAGGATTCGACAGCGGTCCCTTCTTGTCGATGATCCGAATCGCCGATTCGTGCGTTCGAATGGTGATACCGCGGATTTGGGCAAGACGGTCCCGCACGAGCGGATGTAGCTGCATCGCGCATTCGACCGCGGTTTGCGCGTGAAATTCGGCGGGAAAGCTGATCTTGAACAGCACGTGTTCCATGACGTAGCTGCCGTAAGGCCGCTCGAAGCGAAAGGGCTGGCCCTTGAACAGCACGTCGTAGAAGCCCCAAGTCTTGGCGCTCAGCACCGAGGGATACCCCATCTCGCCCGTCTTCGCGATCAGCGCGAGGAGCACGGCGCGGGACGTCGCATCGCCGGCGGCCCAGCTCTTGCGCGAGCCCGTATTGGGCGCGTGCCGGTAGGTGCGGAGACTCTGGCCGTCGACCCACGCAAGCGACACGGCGTTGATGACCTCGTCGCGGGTCAATCCGAGCATGTTCGCAGCGACCGCGGTCGACGCGACCTTGACGAGCACGACGTGATCGAGCCCGACGCGGTTGAAGCTGTTCTGCAGCGCGATGACGCCCTGGATCTCGTGCGCCTTGATCATCGCGGTCAGCACGTCGCGAACCGTGAGGGGCGGGCGACCGGCCGCGATTGCGTTCCGGGACAGCCAGTCCGCCGTCATGAGG
>JBKPOL010000061.1:0-4044 GCA_046733075.1 Pseudomonadota bacterium
CGACCTCGCCTTTCACCGACCGCTCAGGATGGATTCACGCGACAGCCGTCGTGCGACCGCGACGAGCGCAATTGCGATCAGGGCGGCGGGAACGAGCCACGACAGCGCAAGCTGTGAGAGCGCCGGCGCTTCCCCGCGCAACGACGTATTGAGCAGCGAGTACTGCGCTGAAACGGGCACGAGCATCAGCCAGCCGGGCTCCTTGCGCTGCATGAAGAGCTGGATCACCGGAATCAGGGAGACGACGAACAGGAGCACCGAGACGTTCGCCTGCGCTTCCTTGTACGCGCGCGCGCGGCTACCGACATAAAGCAGGATTGCCGGGAGCAGCAGCACCATCGGCAACAGCACCAGTGCGAAGCGCCCGAGCTCGCGGACGCCAAACAGGAACGGCACGCCGACTGGCGGCAGGGGCGCGAACTTGAGCGTCAGATAAAACCCGGCGAGCGTCAGTGCGACCACCAGCGCGTCGAAGGCGCAGACCGCAAGCCATTTCCCCACGACGATTTCCGCGGGCCTGACGGGCGTCATCAGTAGCGGCTCGAGCGACTGCCGCTCGCGCTCGCCCGCCGTGGTGTCGAGCGCGACAGCCATGCCGCCCATCACCGAGGCGAACAAGCCGTAATAGGCGACGAGGAAGAGCACGAGCGCACCCGACTGCTGCGGTGTCGCGAGGTCCATGGTCTCGATGCGCAGTGGATAGGCGACAGTCGACGTCATGCCGCGGAGCATCAGCCTCTGCTCGCCCCACAACCGGTTGTAGCTGCGAAGCAGCGACTCGGCTTGATCGATCGACGCCCGCGCGCGATCCCGCGAGCGATCGAACACGAGGCGCACGCTTCCCGCCTTGCCCTGCGCGACATCTCCGGCGAACCGCTCATCGATGACCAGCACGACATCGAGGTCGCCGCGCCGAATCTGCGCGTCGTAGTCGTCCGGCGCTTTGGGAAGGGTGACTTGCTGGCGTTCGAGGAAGGCGACGACGGCCGGCGCGTACTCTGCGCCTACGACAGGCAGCCTGAGGTCCCTCGCACGCTCCGCCTGGCTCGCGATGAGGTTGAAGATCAACAGCAGGAAGATGGGTCCGGCAAGGATCGCCGACAGCATCGTGACGACACCGGTCCGGCGGTCACGGAAGTTATCCAGGAGCTCCTTGCGCAGAACTGCGAGCGTCGTCGCGACCGCTGAATGCGCTGCGTGGCGATGTGCAACAACGTCGCCGCGAGCGAGGCACCCCGAAGCGTCGTTCACGGTCAGGCTGCAAGCCCTTCGGTCGAGCCGATCAGCTTGACGAACGCATCTTCGAGCCCCCGAGTTTCGGCGCGCGCGATCAGTTCATTCGCTGTGCCACTGGCGACGACGCGGCCATGCGCGAGCACGACGATGCGATCGCAAAGCGCCGCCACCTCCTGCATGACGTGCGAAGAAAACAGCAGACATTTCCGCTGCGCTCGAAGCGCGCGCAGCTCGTCCCGCAATGTCCGCACGCTCATGATGTCGAGTCCGTTGGTCGGCTCGTCGAGCAGGATCGTGTCGGGGTCGTGAACGAGCGCACGCGCGATGGCGACCTTCATCTTTTCACCCTGCGAGAAACCCCCCGTGCGCCGATCAGCGAGCAGCGTCAATCCAAGCGTTGCAAGCAACGCGTCGATACGGGCTTCCAGCGACGCTCCCTTCAGACCATGCAGTTCGCCGAAGTAGCGAACGTTCTCGCGCGCAGTGAGGCGCGGATACAAGCCGCGTGCGTCGGACAGAACCCCGATGCGTCGCCGCACTGCGTAGCGGTCGGCCACGACGTCGAGGCCGCCGACGCTCGCCTGGCCGGCGTCAGGCACGACGAGCGTTGCGAGCATGCGCAGGAGCGTCGTCTTGCCGGCGCCGTTCGGACCGAGCAAGCCGGTGATCTGGCCGTCGGGTGCGTCGAACGTCACATCGCGAACGGCCTGTACCTCGCGCGTCTTGCCGAACGCCTTCTGCAATCCGTGGACGAGGATCATGTGACGGGGGCGAGCCGGTCGGGCCATGACGGCGGCCCCCGCGAATGCTCGAAGAAGTCGATGCACGCCTGGGGCAGCGTCGTGAAGGCGGCTTCGTCGACGAACGCGGCAATGAGTCGCGGCGCGCATGCATGCGGCGACACGATATGGCCGAAGCCTCGCGCCACGATGTGCCGGCTGCGAGGCAGCGTGCGCGCAACCTCGTCACCGTACGCGGGTGGCGTGACCGGATCGAGGCCGCCCGACAGCAGCAGCGTCGGCACGTTGCTTTGCAGAGGTTGCGCGAAGTCGCCGTCGAAGCTTCCCTTCGGCCATTGATCGCATACGGCGAGCGTCCGCCGGGCCAGTGCGCGCACTCGCTCGTCATCAACCCCGTTGGCGCGTTCGGCGCGCGTGACGCGCGGCACGTCCTCCGCGCACGTCACGGAATAGTGCAGTGCGGGGCTGAACTGCTCGGGTAGGTCCCCGATGATGACGAGCGACGCCGCGAAGAGCGGCGCGAAATCGCCTTCGTGGGCGAGCGCCAGCAGTTCGGGAATGAGGCTCGCTGCGTCCGGCGCGTACGTGAGCGGCTGCAGCGCGCCGATGACCGTTTCGAAGTCGATGTGCATGTCGCGCGTGATGCCCGTCCGAGGATCGCGCAGCATGATCGTCTTGCCTCCGTCGAGCGCGCGCTCGATGTCGCGCAGCGTTGCGTCGGGATCTGGATGCGCCTTGGCGCACGGCGCCGAGGCGCGGCACGCGGCGATGACGCCGTCGAGCGCGTCGTCGCGCGTGCGCCAGACATCGAAGGAGATGCGCATGGAGGGAGGCGCGACACCGTCGAGGACCATGCTTCGCACCTGCTCCGGATGGCGCCGCACGTACTCCTGAGCGACTCGCGTGCCGTAGCTGCCGCCCCACAGGTTCCATTGCTGATAGCCCAGGGCTTCACGCACGGCGTCGAGATCAGCGACCCATGCCGCAGTCGTGTACTGCGAGGCGTCGATGCGTTTCTCCGCAAGCTGCCATGCGCAAAGCAGCGACTTCGGCACGGGATCGATGTCGAATTCCGCGTGCTCGTCCGGCGCGAAGGCGCGACAGTCGAGCGGAGAGGAGCGCCCGCTGCCGCGCTGGTCGATCAGCAGGATGTCGCGCGTGCGGCGCACGGCGGCGAGTTGCATCGCGAAAGGGCCGAGCGTCGATGCCGCCTGACCGGGCCCGCCTGCGAGCAGAACCAGCGGATCGGGCTTCGGCGAGAGCGTGTTCGCCGGCAGCACGGCGACGAAGATCGACAGCTTGCGCCCGTCGGGATGCGCGCGGTTCTCGGGCACCTCCAGGCGCCCGCACTGCACGGCCTGTGCGACTCTCGGCAGACGGCACTCGGCGAGGTCGATCGTCCGGGTTCTGGCCCCCTCGCTGCAAGCGCCGAGGCCGAGCAGCGCAATGACGGTTGCGACCCATGCAGCGCGGTGCAGCACAGAAAGACCCGGGAGGCGTTGCATGGCGCGCGATGGTACTACGCCGCGTAGAATCGGCGGATCACTTTGGCCGTGTGATTCTCCCATGTCTTCGCTCGAACCCGGCATCGTCACGGATCTTCGCAACCGGTTGAGTTATGGCGGCTACCTGCGCCTCGATGCGCTCCTCGACGCACAGCATCCGATTTCCGGCGCCGCCGATGCGCCGGCGCGCCACGACGAGATGCTGTTCATCATTCAGCATCAGGTGGCCGAGCTGTGGATGAAGCTGATGATCCACGAGTTGCGCGCAGCGATAACGCACGTGCGAAGCGACTCGCTCGAGCCGTCCTTCAAGATCCTCGCGCGCGTCAAGCTCATCCAGAAGCAACTGTTCGAGCAATGGGCGGTGCTCGAAACGCTGACGCCGTCCGAATACGAAGGCTTCCGTCCGGCGCTCGGCGCGTCATCCGGATTTCAGTCCGCGCAATACCGCGCGATCGAATTCCTGCTGGGCAACAAGAATGCGGCGATCCTGGACGTGTTTCGCCATGACGACCGCGCGCATTCGGAGCTCGAGGAACTGCTCCATGCGCCGTCGATCTATG
>JBKPOL010000062.1:0-5198 GCA_046733075.1 Pseudomonadota bacterium
GTGCTGATGAACGACTGGAGTGCGCGGGACTTACAGCAGTGGGAATACATTCCTCTCGGACCGTTCAACAGCAAGTCGTTCGCGACCTCGATCTCTCCATGGGTCGTGACGATGGACGCGCTCGAGCCGTTTCGCGTCGAGGCGCCCGTGCAGGACCCCGCGCCACTGCCGTATCTCGAAACGCAGGGGCCGCAGGCATACGACATCCAGCTCGAAGCCGCCCTCGCGCCGGCCGGCAAGCGCGCGTCGACGATCACGCGGACGAATTTCAGGACGATGTACTGGACGATCGCGCAGCAGCTCGCGCACCACACGGTCTCCGGCTGCAATGCGCGTGTCGGCGACCTGATGGGATCGGGAACGATCAGCGGGGAGACACGCGACGCCTGCGGGTCGCTGCTGGAGATCACCCGCAACGGAGCGGAGCCGTTGCGCCTTCCCGATGGAACCGAGCGCACGTTTCTCGAGGACGACGACGAAGTCATCCTCACTGGATGGGCGCAAGGCAAGGACTACCGCGTCGGGTTCGGCGAGGTCCGGGGGAGGGTGGTCGGCGCCCGCGGTTCCTGAGAATTTATCGACTGCGTGACTTCGACCGGCGGATCGTGAGCCGCGAGGGGAATGCGACGGCCGCCGTGCCGATGACGGGAATCAGCGCAAGCAGGACGAGAAACGCCACAGGAGCCAGCGTGCGCAGCGAAAGTGCCGCCTGCAGCGAGTCCGCATAGGCGAGCGCGTCGCCGAGATTCGCGTACACGAACGTCGCCGGAATGATCCCGAGCGCCGTCGCGCCGACATAGGTCGAAACCCTGATCGACGTGAACGCCGGCGCCAGATTCACGAGAACGAAAGGGAACAGCGGCACGACGCGCAGCACCAGCAGGTAACGGAACGCATGCCGCGTGAAGCCGCTGTTCAGGCGTTGGGCTGCTGCGGGCAGGCGCCTGCGGGCGACTCCGCCGAACAGGTAACGCGCAGCGAGGAAGATGAGCGTCGCGCCCACGGATCCCGCGGCAACGGCGACCGCCGTTCCGACGAGCCGACCGAACATGAGCCCGCAGGCGAGCGAGAAGAAAGCGCCGCCCGGCACGCTCAGAGCAACGGCACCGGCGTAGGCGCCGAATGCGAGCGCGATCGCGGCGCCCCGATGTCCGTCGGCAAACGCGATCAGGACGTCGCGCTGCGCCTTCAGCGTGTCGAAAGACAGCCGATGCGGTCCATCGAGGGCGACGAACGCGACGAGCGCGGCAACGAGCAGCGAGGCGAGGACCGCCTTGCAGAGCGTCGCGCGCATCATGCTCCCCGCAGGCCGAACAGCCGCTGGATGCGTGCACGCGATGACGCGGTCAGCGACTCGCGGCGCCGCTGATTCGCCGCGCGACGCGTGATCTGGGAGCGCGTCGGATACGGGTGGATCGTTCCGACGATGTCCTCGGCCTTCATGCGATGCGCGGTCGCGAGCACGCACTCGGCGATCAGCTCGCCTGCGTGCGCACCCACGATCGCCGCGCCCAGCAGATGGCCGCGCGGATCGGTGACGAGCTTTGCAAACCCTTCGGCCTCGCCTTCGATGCGGGCGCGATGGATGTCCGCGAACGGGTAGGTATACACGCGATGCTCGATGCCGTGACTGCGCGCGTCCGTTTCTGACAGGCCAACCCGCGCGAGCTCGGGATCGGTGTACGTGCACCACGGAACGACGGTCGAGGGCTTCGCCCACCGCACCCGGAACAGCGTCTGGCGCAGGATGATGCCCGCGTGATGCTCGGCAACATGCGTGAACGGATGCCCGCCCGCGACGTCGCCGATGACGTGAATGGCCGGATTCGTCGTGTGTAGCGACTCGTCGCACACGATGCGTCCGTTCTCGACGTGGACGCCCGCGGCCTCGAGGCCGAGGCCCTCGATGTTCGGCACGCGTCCTGCCGCGATCATCAAATGCGATGCAGCCACCTGCTCGACCGCGCCATTCGATGCGCGGAGCGTCATTCGGATGCGACCCGCGTGCAGATCGCCCTGCTTGACGCCACCGACGCTTATGCCGAGCCAGTATCGGACCCCTTCCGATTCGAGCTGGCGCTGCACGACGCCCGCCACGTCGGGGTCCTCGCGCGGCAGGATGCGAGTCGCCATGTCGACGACGGTGACCGCGCTGCCGAGACGGCGAAACGCTTGCGCCATCTCGGTCCCCACCGGTCCGGCGCCGACGATGACGAGGTGCGGAACCGCTTCGCGGAGCGCGAACACGGTCTCGTTGGTCAGATACGGGACGTAAGCGAGGCCTGCAATCGGCGGAACTGCGGGACGGGATCCGGTCGCGATCACGAAGTGCCTGGCGGTAATCGTCCTGCCGTCTATGTCGAACGTCTCGGGTGACGTGAAGCGGCCGTCGCCGTGGATGACCTCCACGCCCATCTCGCGAAAGCGTTCCGCCGTCTCGGGCGCCGCGATGTTGCCGACGACGCGTTCGACGTGCTCCATGACGTGCGCGAGATCAGGCTTGGGATCCACCGGGGCAAGCGCCCAATGGTTGGCATGGCGCATCGTGTGCGCGACGCGCGCGCACTTCAGCAGTGTCTTCGACGGCACGCACCCGTGCCACAGGCAATCGCCGCCGAGCTTGTGTTTTTCGATCAGCGCGATCTTGGCACCGACGCGCGCGCCGCCGGAGGCGACCGCGAGGCCCCCGGCGCCAGCGCCGATGACGGCGATATCGAATTCAGGCGAGGCCATGAGGACGATCGTATTCCGATCGCACGACGCGAACCGAATGCGACGCCGCACGAGTGCTGCTCATCTTACTACTGCCAGGGAAGGTCCGGCACGGCGAGCGGCGCCGCCGTTACGCGTCGTCGTTGCATTGCCGGGTGGGGAACACAAGGCTCACGGACGTCAATGGAAATCGCGCGAGCGCGTATGCAACGAGCCGAGCAGCGGCGTCATGTCGACGAGCCTCCCGGCCAGCACGTGCACGACGTCGCCTTCGCGCTCGACCTTTCCGTACACGCCGAGCAGCCGCGCGCCGAGGAGCTCCCGGCGCTGGCGATCGCCGAGGTCGCGCCACACGATCACATTCGTTGCCCCGGTCTCGTCTTCGATCGTGACGAAGACGACCCCGCTCGCGGTGTCGGGCCGCTGGCGGCCGATGACGATACCCGCCGTGCGCACGAGCCGGCCGTGGGGAGCACGCATCACTTCCTCCGATGTGGCAAGCCGCCTCCGCCGCAGATTGCCGCGCAGCAGCGCCAGCGGATGGCGCCGCAGCGTCAAGCCCAGGCGACGGTAATCCGCGACGATGTCCTGGCCTTCCGTCGGCTCTGGCAGCGCGGGTTGCACTTCCTCGAACCCCGTCCCGGCGAGCATCGCGGGCAAGCGCTCGATGCCCGCGACGTCCCATGTGGCGCCGTGGCGATGACCGGCGAGCGATGCGAGCGCGTCGCCATCGGCGAGCGCCGCGAGGTCGCGCTTGTCGAGGCGCGCGCGATCCGCGAGATCCTGCACACTGGTGAAGGGACGTCTGCGACGAGTCTCGGCTATCCGTTTCGCGCCCGCCTCGGTGAGACCGCGCACGAGCCGCAGTCCGAGGCGCAGAGCAAGTGGGGCCAGCGACGACGTTTCCGCCGTTGCGGCATCGAGCGTACAAGCCGTCCCCGACCCCGCTTGCTCCAGCGTGCAATCCCACTCGCTGATCGTGACGTCCGGCGGCTGCACGTCGACGCCGTGTCGGCGGGCATCGCCGACCAGTTGTGCTGGTGCATAGAATCCCATGGGTTGCGAATTGAGCAGCGCGCCGCAGAACGCGGCAGGCTCGTAATGCTTGAGCCATGACGAAACGTAGACGAGCAGTGCGAACGATGCCGAATGCGACTCGGGGAAGCCGTATTCGCCGAAGCCCAGGATCTGCTGGTAGATCTGCCGCGCGAATGCCTCCTCGTAGCCGCGTGCGCTCATGCCGTCGACGAGCCTTTGCTCGAACACCTGCAGGCCTCCCTTGCGTCGCCAGGCGGCCATCGAGCGGCGCAGCCGATCGGCTTCGCCCGGCGTGAAGCCCGCCGCAACGATTGCGAGCTGCATGACCTGTTCCTGGAAGATCGGCACGCCGAGCGTTCGCTCGAGCACGGCTTTCACGGCCTCACTGGGATAGGTGACCGCCTCGATGCCTTGCCGGCGCTTCAGATACGGATGCACCATGCCGCCCTGGATCGGACCGGGGCGCACGATCGCCACTTCAATGACGAGGTCGTAGAACGTCTGTGGTTTGAGACGGGGCAGCATCGACTGCTGCGCGCGCGATTCGATCTGGAACACACCGATCGTGTCGGCGCGCTGGATCATTGCGTACACCTCCGGGTCTTCCGCGGGGATGTCCTGCATGCGCAACGTCGTCCCGCGCGCCGCCGATACCATCTCGAGCGTGCGACGAATGGCGGACAGCATGCCGAGCGCGAGGCAGTCGACCTTCAGCAGACCCATCGCATCGAGATCGTCCTTGTCCCACTGGATGACCGTGCGCTTCTCCATCGCCGCGTTCTCGACGGGGACCATCCGCTCGAGCAGGCCGCGCGCGATGACGAAGCCGCCGACGTGCTGCGACAGATGGCGCGGAAAGCCGAGCAGATGACCGGCGAGCGCGATGACGCGCCGGATCACCGGATTCTCGGGATCGAATCCCGCTTCACGGATGCGGTCGCGATGAATCGCGCGGCCATCCCAGAACGCGAAGACGCCGGTCAGCCGGTCGAGCTGCGCGAGGTCGAGTCCGAAGGCACGGCCGACGTCGCGCACGGCGCTCTTCGGGCGATAAGTGATGAGCGTTGCGGCAAGCGCAGCGCGATCGCGTCCGTACTTGTCGTAGACGTACTGCATCACCTCTTCACGCCGCTGGTGCTCGAAGTCGACGTCGATGTCGGGTGGCTCGTTGCGCTCCTTGCTGATGAAACGCTCGAACAGCATCTGCATGCGCGCCGGATCGACTTCGGTGACATGGAGCGCGTAGCAGACGGCGGAGTTCGCGGCCGATCCCCGCCCCTGGCAGAGGATGTCCCTGGAGCGCGCAAACGCGACGATGTCGTGCACGGTCAGGAAATACGGCTCGTAGCGAAGCTCGGCGATCAGCGCGAGCTCGTGCTCGACGAGCGCACGCACGTTGGAGGGCGCGCTCGTGCAGCGAAATGCGCTATCGCCATGCAGCGAATGAC
>JBKPOL010000063.1:0-1927 GCA_046733075.1 Pseudomonadota bacterium
CAGAAAACCCGATGACCGGGTTGCGCCTTTATCGGCGACTCCTCGACTACGTTCGTCCCTACTGGTGGGCGTTTGGGCTCGCCGTCGTCGGCATGGTGATGGTCGCGGCCGGCGACCTCATCATGGCGATGCTCGTCATCCCGATCGTCAATCACTTCCAGAAGCCTGATCCGGCAAGCACGCGATGGCTGCCGCTCGCCGTCATCGCCGTGTTCGTGTTTCGCGGCATCGGCTCGTTCATCTCGGAGTATGGAATGGCGTACACCGGGCATCGCGTCGTGTTCGATCTGCGCCGCGGCCTGATCGACAAGCTGCTGCGACTGCCCACCCCGTATTACGACGTGACGCCCGCCGGGGTGATCCAGTCGAAGCTGACGTTCGATGCGCATCAGCTCGCCTCCGCCGCATCGGGAACGATCACGACCGCGATTCGCAGCACTCTGACGATAGCGGCAAGCCTCGGCTGGCTGCTCTACATCAACTGGAAGCTCACGCTGATGACGTTCTTCGTGCTTCCGATCGTTGCCGTCGTCATCCGGTACTTCAGCCGGCGACTGCGACGGATCGCGCGCGACGTTCAGACGCGCACGGGCGCACTCACCCACGTGCTGGAGGAGATGATCGGCGGACACCGGATCGTGCGCGTCTTCGGCGGCGAGGTGTACGAGCGCACGCGCGCGGTGCGCGCGGCGAATGCGCTGCGGACGTCGATGACCAAGCAATCGTCGGCGAGCGCCGCGAGCTCGCCGCTGTCGCAGATCCTTGCAGCAACCGCCGTCGGCATCATCATCTGGGTCGCGCTTTCGCAAAGCGAGACCGGAGGCCTCGACCTCGGCACCTTCGCGTCGTACGTCGTCGCGCTGCTGACGCTCCTCGAGCGAATCAAGTCGCTCTCCGGCGTGAACGCGGCGATCCAGCGCGGCCTGGCCGCCGCGGAGAGCATCTTCGGCCTGCTGGATCGCGAGGTCGAGCCCGACGAAGGCACGGTGAGGCTCGACCGTGCCGCCGGCGAGCTGCGGTTCGACCGCATCTCGCTGCGGTATCCGAGTGCCGAGCGCGAAGCGTTGAACGACGTCTCGTTGACCGTGCGGCCCGGCGAAACGGTGGCGCTCGTTGGAAGCTCGGGCAGCGGCAAAACCTCGCTCGTGAACCTCGTGCCGCGCTTCTACGAGCCGACGGCGGGGCGGCTGTTCATCGACGGGCACGACATCACGACGCTGACGCTCGCGAGCCTGCGCGCCCAGATCGCGCTCGTCTCGCAGGATGTGCTGCTGTTCGACGATACGATCGCTGCCAACATCGCGTACGGGGTGATGACGGGCACGCCGCGGGAGGCGATCGAGCGCGCGGCAGCCGCCGCGCACGCGCTTGAGTTCATCCGCGCGCTCCCGCAGGGCTTCGACACCGAAGTGGGCGAGAACGGCATACGACTGTCGGGCGGCCAGCGGCAGCGAATCGCGATCGCGCGTGCCATTCTCAAGGACGCGCCGATCTTGATCCTGGACGAGGCGACATCCGCGCTCGACTCGGAGTCGGAGCGCCAGGTGCAGGCGGCGCTCGACACGCTGATGCAGGGGCGCACGACGATCGTCATTGCGCATCGGCTGTCGACCATTGAACATGCCGATCGCATCGTCGTGCTTGATCAGGGACACATCGTCGAGGAAGGCAGCCACGCCGCGCTCCTCGCGCGCGGCGGCATTTACGCTAAGCTGCATCGAATGCAGTTCGCGATGGCCGCATGAGCACGGCGCGCGAGGCTGTGGCCGAGCGAAGGCCCGGAGGGCCCGACGCCGTGCGATTGCGGGAGGCCGACACGCCGACGTGCCCATCTGTTGGGCGAGTCAAGGAGGCCGACGCATGAGCACGGCGCGCGAGGCTGTGGCCGAGCGAAGGCCCGGAGGGCCCGACGCCGTGCGATTGCGGG
>JBKPOL010000064.1:0-6173 GCA_046733075.1 Pseudomonadota bacterium
CCCACGTAGGGCGCGAGGTCGATCTTGTTGATGATGAGGAGGTCCGAACGCGTGATGCCCGGTCCGCCCTTGCGCGGGATCTTGTCGCCCGCGGCGACGTCGATCACGTAGAGCGTAAGGTCGGACAACTCCGGCGAGAACGTCGCGGCCAGATTGTCGCCGCCGCTCTCGACGAAAACGAGATCGAGATTGCCGAATCTTCGTATGAGGCGGTCGACCGCCTCGAGGTTGATCGACGCATCCTCGCGAATCGCCGTGTGCGGACAGCCGCCAGTCTCCACGCCGATGATCCGATCGGGTGCAAGCGCTTCGTGCCGCACGAGGAATTGCGCATCTTCCTCCGTGTAGATGTCGTTCGTCACGACGGCGATCTGGTAGCGCTGCCGAAGCGCGCGACAGAGCGCGAGCGTCAGGGCGGTCTTTCCGGAACCCACCGGGCCGCCAATGCCGATGCGTAGCGGCCCGGTACCGGTCGCCGTGAAGTCGTCACGGTCGATCATGGAAACCATCCGTCGTCAGGCACATCGCTTGCCGACCACCGACGTGCGCTCACGAGCGGAACAGCCGAGAATATTGCGTTTCGTGACGCATCGAAGCCCGGGCGAAACCGGGCGCGAAGCTCGTGACGTCGTCGTCCGGCAGCGCGCGGGCTCGCGCGACGACGTCGGGAATACCGCCTGCAAGCTCGAACAGCAGCCGTTGACCCGCGACCTGGCCCATCGGCAAAACCTTGATCGCGACCAGCACCTGATTCTCGAGCCAGCTCATGACGTAGGCGGCGATTGCCGCATCCGGGCGGATCTCGAGCGCGTGCGCGGCAATCGCGTATGCGGCGGGCAACGGGACAGGCGTGGTACCGCGAGCGAACGACGCCGACGTTTCGTCGAGGAGTCCGACATCAGCCACGAGCTGAACCAGCGACGTGCCCATCTGCTCTGTTTCCGCACGCAACTCCCGCGACTCCCGGGATGCCCGGTACCATCCGCTCCACTCGGCGAAGCGCGACGCATTGCCGGCGGCGCGCGCATCGCAAAGCCGCGACAGAACCGCCGCGTCGCCCTCCGCGATCACGCATTGGAGCACATCATCGATCCACCGCCGCGTGGAACGCGCGTCGTGCACTTCGCGCGTCTCGATCATCCACTCGAGCCCTTGCGAGTAGCTGTAGCCACCGATCGGCAGCGCCGGCGATGCAAGCTGCAGAAGGCGCACGAGCGCGACGAGGTTCGAAGCGCGTGCGTCTCCGCCGGCCCGCGAGGACGCCCTCATCACGTGTGCAATCGATGATGCCGGTCGTGAATCACCGGCGCGTGATGCCCATCCGCGCCGTGCGTGTGCGCACCGATCGCGTACGCGCCCGCCTCGGGCTCGAACGGCGCGCGAAGCGAAGTCACCGTTGCGCCGATGCCCCGGGCCATCGCCGCCAGCACGTCGTCCGCGGCAAAGCGGACAAAGCCGTCGCCGATCTGCAGCATCGCATGCCGATTGCCGAGGTGGTATGCAAGCCGCGCGAGCGTCGTTGCGTCGTCACAACGCGCGTCCATCACCGCTTCGTTCGCCGCCCGGACGCGATAGACGCGACGATCGTCACCACGCAAGCATTCGCCATCGCGCAGCGGCGCACCTCGCTCGAGCATGAATCCGACCGGCTCACCGCTTGCAAGCCGCGTCAACAGGCGGCTCTTTCGCCGCGCTTCGAACGGCAACGCAAGCTCACCAGCGACATCGGTTTCCGGTGGCACCCGTTCGCGCAGCATGAGGATCGACATTCCCACGCACCTCCGTCAAAACAGGAAATACCGCTGCGCGAGCGGCAACTCGGCCGCCGGTTCGCAGGTCAGGAGCTCGCCGTCGGCGCGCACCGCGTACGTTTGCGGGTCGACCTCGAGCGATGGCAGTGCGTCGTTCAGCTTCATGTGCTTCTTGCCGAGCCTGCGCGTATTCCGCACGGCAACCGCCGGTTTGGCAAGACCGAGGCGCGCCACCTGGCCATTGTCGATGCTCGCTTGCGACACGAACGTCAGCGACGTGGCAAGTGCCTTGCCGTGGCTGCCGAACATCGGCCGGTAATGGACGGGCTGAGGCGTGGGAATCGATGCGTTTGGATCACCCATCGCCGCAAGCGCGATCATTCCGCCTTTCAGGACGAGCGAGGGCTTCACACCGAAGAACGCAGGTCGCCATAGCACGAGATCGGCCAGCTTGCCGGCTTCGACAGAACCGACGACGTGCGAGACGCCATGGGCGATTGCGGGATTGATCGTGTACTTCGCGATGTAGCGCTTCACTCGCGCATTGTCGTTGCGCGCCGAGTCCTCCGCCAGCGCACCACGCTGCGTCTTCATCTTGTGCGCCGTTTGCCATGTGCGGATGATCACTTCGCCCACGCGTCCCATCGCTTGCGAGTCCGAGGAGAGCATCGAGAACGCACCCAGATCGTGCAGGATGTCCTCGGCGGCGATGGTCTCTCGGCGAATGCGCGACTCCGCGAACGCGATATCCTCGGCGATCGACGGATCGAGGTGATGGCACACCATCAGCATGTCCAGATGCTCGTCGACCGTGTTCACGGTGTAGGGCCGCGTCGGGTTTGTCGATGACGGCAGCACGTTCGGCTCGCCGGCCACCTTGATGATGTCGGGCGCATGGCCACCGCCGGCGCCCTCGGTGTGATACGTATGGATCGTCCGACCGGCGATGGCCGCGAGCGTCGTCTCCACGAAGCCCGATTCGTTCAGCGTGTCCGTATGGATGGCCACCTGCACGTCGAACTCATCGGCGACGCGTAGCGCGGCGTCGATCGTCGCAGGTGTCGTTCCCCAGTCCTCGTGCAGCTTCAGGCCGACGGCGCCCGCCTCGACCTGCTCGCGCAGCGCCGGCGTGAGACTCGCATTGCCCTTGCCGAGAAATCCCAGGTTCATCGGATAGGCGTCTGCGGCCTCCAGCATTCGCTGGATGTGCCAGGGCCCCGGTGTGCACGTGGTTGCGAACGTCCCTGTCGCGGGACCGGTTCCGCCACCGATCATCGTCGTGACACCCGACGCGAGCGCGTCGTCGATCTGCTGAGGACAGATGAAATGGATATGCGAATCGATTCCGCCCGCCGTGACGATCATGCCTTCACCGGCAATGATTTCCGAACCGGGTCCGATGATGATGTCGACGCCGGGCTGGATGTCGGGATTGCCCGCCTTGCCGAGCCGCGCGATGCGGCCGGCCTTGATCGCGATGTCGCACTTGACGATGCCCGTCCAGTCGACGACGAGCGCGTTGGTGATCACCGTGTCGGCGGTCGCGTCCGAGCTCCGCTGGCTCTGTCCCATGCCGTCGCGGATCACCTTGCCGCCACCGAACTTCACTTCTTCCCCATACACCGTCAGGTCGCGCTCGACCTCGACGATCAAGTGCGTGTCGGCAAGTCGTACCCGGTCTCCAATCGTAGGACCGAACATCTCGGCATACGCGCGGCGCGAAATCTTCATTGGCGCGCAGCGTCGAGCGGCCCCATCACCTGGCCGGCGAAGCCGTACACGATGCGCGCACCGCCGAACTCGACCAGCTCGACCGTTCGCTCCTGCCCCGGTTCGAAGCGGACGGCGGTTCCCGCCGGAATGTTCAGGCGAAAGCCGCGTGCGCTCGCGCGGTCGAAGTGAAGGGCTTCGTTCGTTTCGGCGAAGTGATAATGCGATCCCACCTGAATCGGGCGATCACCAGCATTCGCGACAATGACGACGATCGTACGGCGCCCCGCATTGATCTCGATGTCGCCTGCTTCGATCAGCAATTCGCCCGGAATCATCGAAGCTGCGTTCATGGAATCGGATGATGCACGGTGACGAGCTTCGTGCCGTCCGGAAACGTCGCCTCCACCTGGATCTCCGGAATCATCTCCGGAACGCCTTCCATGACTTGGGATCGCTTGAGCAATGTCGCGCCGAAGCTCATGAGGTCCGCCACGGTGCGGCCGTCGCGCGCGCCCTCCATGATCGCGCCGCTGATATACGCGACGGCCTCGGGGTAGTTGAGACGCACGCCCCGGGCCAGCCTGCGCTCGGCGACGAGGGCCGCGGTAAACAGCAGCAACTTGTCCTTCTCGCGGGGCGTCAGTTCCATCGATGTCCGTTTCGCATTATCCGTGTGCTGCCAGCCGGTCCCACGCTACGTACGCCATATGCGAGGCCAAAGCGCCGCTCGACCGATCAGCGCCGGCCGGACCGCACTCCACATCGTCCAGAAGCAGCGATGCGCCGCTTCCATGGAGTTCCCCAGGTAGCGCGCGACAATCACCTCGGGCAACAACGTGACGTCGACGTCGGATGCCGTGCGCGCAATATCGCGCAATGCAGCGAGCGGCACCGTTGCGATCGAGGGTCCCGAAGCGACGAATGTGCCAACGACGCTGGCGTCGTTGAGGCCCGCCGGTGATGACAAAAAATGCGATTTGCCGCGTATGACTGCGCGCTCGCTCCAGATCGGTGCGCCGCCGCGCACGAATTCGATGCGCTGACGCCATTCGCCGCACCGAAATCGCTCATCGGCAGCACGACGACCGAGTGCCACGACATCGACTGCGATGATCGTCGCGCGGTTCGCCAGCTGCACGGTCAACTGATTGCGCGCCCGCGCCCCGTCATACACGATCGCACCCTGCGGCAGCCACTCGAGCGTCGCGTCGTCTTCGACGTGCGCGTCCAATGTCTGTATCGCTTCCGCGCCCGACGATCGATACCACTTCGCGGCGCCGGGGGTCGTGAGCTGAACCCGCGATCCACTGCGCACCTGCACCGCCAGCGCGAGTCGATCGCCAGCGACGATGCCGGCCGGCGGATGCACGATGATGCACTGGCACAGCGCTGCGTCCTCCGGATAGAGCGGCTTCTGTACGACGAGCGGGCCTCGATGCGCGCGATGCTCGAGCACCGTGCGTCCTTCCGCGTGCCCGAAGACGAGCTGGAGCGACGCGTTCCAGCCGGGAGGCCCGTCCGTGACACCTTTGGCTTCGCTGCCGTCCGCGACGGCGACGCCGCTCAAATCGGGTAGATGATCGAAGTCGGGATCATCTCGCTGTCGAACACGCAGATCCGCGACGCGAACTTGAGTCCGGCAGGCGTCTTGCGGACGACATCGACGTAGCGACCGACGTTGAATACCTCGGACAGCTCGTTCTGGCGCGTGCGGAACACCGCATAACTCGCTTCCGCTTCGATCGTGTCTCCATCGTGCCTGCGCACGAGCGGAACGCCGACGACGTGACGCTGATAGTAGGGATCGTGGGCGAGTGTCTCGGTGATGCCGTAGACGCGGTCCTTCAGCATGCCCTTGCTCTCGAAGGCCATCGTGGCGAGCGGATAGCCGCGGTCGAAGTTCTCGCGCGGCTGCAGCCGGTAGACGCACTCGTCGGTGAAGAATTCCGGCCAGCGGTCGTACTCGCGCGCGTCGAGCGCACTCGCATAGCCGTGATACAACGCGACGAGATCGAGCCAGGTCGCGATGTCGATCGACGCTCCGATCGTCGCAGTGTCCGGAGTCGAATTCATCGCACGTCGCCGTTCAGACTTCCATGACGCCGCGCCAGTACGCGTACATGCCGCGGATCAGCGTTTCGGTCACCGTATGCTCGGTTCGCGTCGCCGTCTCGCGGCCGCCGAGCTCGACGAGGCTCGCGCCCTCCGGGCACTGTCGCGCACCCTGCTGCGAAAATTCGATCACCTCGCCATCGTCGGCGGAGACATAGCCCGCAGGACCAAACAGGTTGGCCTGACGGAGCCGGCGCCGGTGCATCTCGGGCGTGTCATCGGCGAACCCGAAGTGCGTCCACACGAAATCGAAGGTGTTCGGTCCGCGCGGCTGGATGTGACGCGTCGACAGCGAGTTCACCTGCTGCTGGATGATCACGCTCGGAAAGATCGTCGTCATCACGACGGTCGGCCCGTTCCACCACGGCTCGCTGACGACATCGAGTACGCGGTCGTCGTGGAGCTTCATGTTCGCCTTGAAGCTCGACACGCCCTTCGTCACCGCGCCCGATCCGCCCTCGTTGCGCCGGGAGACCATGCACGCATGCCGTCCGTGCTCGTCGGTGATGAGCTGCGACTTCTGGTCGGCCCGCCACAATCCGAACGTGACGAACCACGTGTGCAGCAACCCCGGATGATAGGGATCCTTGATGTTCT
>JBKPOL010000065.1:0-6241 GCA_046733075.1 Pseudomonadota bacterium
CCGGCTCGAAAATCGAGGTACCGAGCCACTCGTCATCATCGAGGTGCAGTGCGGAGAATATCTGGGCGAAGATGACATTGTCCGGTTCGAGGATCGGTATGGCAGGGCCCCTGCCTGAAGTTGCGGTGCTCGATTCCAGGATTTGACTGGCCGTGACGTGAACGCTGGGCGCGCTGCGCGTCCGCACCCGACTCTGTGCCTCGTTTCACCCGGGCGGTCGCCAGGATCGCACGCAGCTGCGCGCATCGGCGCGTTGTTCACTCCGTCCCTGCCGGCACCACTGCGGGTGCGTACCGCGTCGTCAGGAAGATTCCCGTCAGGATGAGCGCAATGCCGCCGATGTGATATGCGTGCAGGCGCTCGTCAAGGATCAGCCACGCGAGCATCACGCCGAACACGGGCATGAGATGAACGAAGAGTCCCGCGACATTCGCGCCGACCTGTTCGACGCCTCGATTCCAGAAGATGTACGACAACACCGACGAGAAGAGCGCAATGCCGGCAAGGGCGCCGATCGTGCCGGCCGACCAATGCATCGGATAGCCGAGCGCCGTCTCGATGGCATAGAACGGGAGGATGGCGACGTCACCGACGCATACGATGACGAACAGGAACGACAGGAAGTGCATCCCGCGAGGCCGGAATCTCAGCGCGATCGTGTAGATCGACCACATCGCCATCGAAAGGATGAACAGCAGGTCGCCGACGTTCAGCCGGAACATGAGCAGCGTTCCGAGCGACCCGCCCGAAAGCACCGTGAGCACCCCGGCGAGCGAAACGATGATGCCGGCAACCTGGAGTCGCGCGAGGCGCTCGCCCAACAGTGCCCATGACAGCGTGACGATCATGACGGGAATGAACGAGTTCAGGATGACGCCGTTCACCGCGGTCGTGTAGCGCAAACCGAGATAGGCAAGCGCGTTATGGGTCCCGATGCCGATGACGCCGAGCCCAAGCAGGACTTTCCAATGCCGACGAACAACGGGCAGGTCCTTGCGCACGGCGGGCACCGCGAATGGGGCAAGGATCAGCATCGCGAGCAGCCAGCGATAGAACGTCATCGCGAACGCCGGCACATCCGCGGACAGCCCGCGTCCGACGATGACGTTGCACGACCAGAAGAACGGCGCGAGGGTCAGCAGCACGTAGGGCGACATCGCGCCATGACGCTTCGAATCGGGCATCGGTCGATTATGTCACGCGTATAATCGTTGGGCGCGAATCGCTCGCGCGTCGTTTTTCTCGCATGCCGACGGCCTCGACCGATGCTGCGACGGCCGCCTCCGGGCCCAAGCCTTTCCACCGCGAATCCGCCGTCGCCCCGACACCGCTCGCAACGCCCGTTGCGACGCTGCCTTCGCTCGTGCCCGCGTTGCCCGCCGGTCCGCAGCGCGTGCGAATGGGACCGCTGCCGCAGTCCGCCGACTCGCTTGCGCTCGCGCAACTCGCGCTTCTTTGCCGCGCGCAACAGCGGACGCTCGCCATCGTATGTGCCGACGCGCTTGCGTCATCGCGACTCGCGCAAGAGATCGCGTGGTTTGCCCCGTCGCTGAGCGTCAGCGTCTTTCCGGACTGGGAGACACTGCCGTACGACCACTTTTCACCGCATCAGGACCTCGTGTCCGAGCGGCTTGCAACGCTCTACCACATTACGCGGGGTGAGTGCCATGTCGCGATCGTCGCCGCATCGACCGCGCTTTACCGGCTCGCTCCCCAATCTTTTCTCGCCGCCCATACGTTCTTCCTGACGCAAGGCGAACGGCTCGACATCGACGCGCTGCGCGGCCAACTTTCGCTTGCCGGGTACGCGCACGTCACGCAAGTGGTTTCGCCCGGCGAGTTCAGCATTCGTGGCGGCTTGATCGACCTGTTTCCGATGGGCGCACCGCTGCCGTATCGCCTGGATCTTTTCGGCGATGAGATCGAGAGCATCAAGACCTTCGATGCAGACACGCAGCGCACGCTGTATCCAATGCGCGACGTCCGGCTGCTTCCGGCGCGCGAGTTTCCCCTCGACGAAGCGGGCCGCACGCGCTTTCGCAGCCGCTTCCGCGAGGTCTTCGAGGGCGATCCTTCGCGCTCGTCGCTCTACAAGGACATTTCCGCGGGTGTCGCGCCCGGCGGCATCGAGTATTACCTGCCGCTCTTTTTCGATGCGACCGCGACGTTCGTCGATTACTTCCCTCGGGACACCGTGTTCGCGTTGCACGGCGACGTAGACGGCGCCGTCGAGGGATTCTGGCACGACGCGGAATCGCGTTATCGACTGATGCGCGGCGACCGGGCGCGTCCATTGCTGCCGCCGCCGCAACTCTTTCTGCCGCATGACGAGTTGCGCGGCGCGCTCAAGAGCTTTGCTCGTTATGAAATCGGCCTTGCCGATGCGAACTCGGCGCTGCCGCCCGATGCGCCCGTTCGCCGCCTGCCTCCCGTGCAAGTCGACCGTCGCGCCGAGGATCCGCTCGCAGCGCTGAAGGGCGTGCTGGACATCCTCGATGCGCGTGTCCTGATCTGCGCCGAAGGCCCGGGACGCCGCGAAACAATGCAGCAGTACTTCGCGCAGTACGGCGTGCGGCCGGCGACGGTCGAAACGTTCGCCGACTACGGCGGCAGCGACGCCAAGCTGTCCCTGGCCGCGGCGCCGCTCCATGCGGGATTCGCGTGGCCCGCGGCGCGCCTTGCCTTCATCACCGAGGCCGAGCTTTACGCGAACCTCGTGCGCCGCGGCGCGCGCGAAGCGGGACGCCGCTCGAACGTCGACGCAATGGTGCGCGACCTCTCCGAGGTCCGCATCGGCGATCCGGTGGTTCATGAAGAGCATGGCATCGGTCGCTACCTCGGTCTCGTCACGCTCGACGTCGGCGACGGCGTCACGGAGTTCCTCGAGCTCATCTACGCGAACGACGCGAAGCTCTACGTTCCCGTTTCGAATCTCCATGTAATCAGCCGCTACAGCGGTGCATCGCCCGACGCAGCGCCGCTGCACGAACTGGGCAGCGGGCAGTGGGAACGTGCGAAACGCAAGGCTGCGCAGCAGGCACACGACACCGCGGCGGAACTCTTGAACCTGTACGCCCAGCGCGCAGCGCGAACGGGTCACGCGTTCTCGTTCAAGACGCACGATTACGAGGCATTCGCCGAAGGCTTCAGGTTCGAGGAGACACCCGATCAGCAGGCTGCGATCGACGCGGTCATCGCCGATCTCGCCGTCGGGCGGCCCATGGATCGTCTCGTATGCGGCGACGTCGGCTTCGGCAAGACCGAAGTGGCGCTGCGCGCGGCGTTCGTCGCACTCGCCGACGGCAAGCAGGTCGCGCTGCTCGTGCCGACGACGCTGCTTGCCGAGCAGCATTTCCAGGTCTTCTCCGACCGTTTTGCCGACTGGCCGGTGAAGCTCGCCGAACTCTCGCGCTTCCGCTCGAGCAAGGAAGTGAAGTCGGTTCTCGAGGGTCTCGCGAGCGGCCGCGTCGATCTCGTCATCGGCACACACAAGCTGCTGCAGTCTGACGTCAAGTTCAAGAACCTCGGACTCGTCATCATCGACGAGGAGCATCGCTTCGGTGTCCGCCAGAAAGAGCAGCTCAAGCGACTGCGCGCCGAGGTGGATGTGCTGACCCTCACCGCCACCCCGATACCGCGCACGCTCGCGATGTCGCTCGAAGGCATCCGGGACTTCTCGGTCATCGCAACGGCGCCGCAACGCCGGCTCGCGATCAAGACTTTCGTTGCGACCTATTCGACCGGCATCGTCCGCGAAGCGGCACTGCGCGAGCTGAAGCGCGGGGGTCAGATCTACTTCCTCCACAACGACATCGACACGATCCGGACGACTGCCGAGCGCCTTGCACAGCTCCTGCCCGAGGCCCGGATCGCAGTGGCGCACGGGCAGATGGGCGAGCGCGAGCTCGAGCATGTGATGCGCGATTTCTATGGACAGCGGATCAACCTGCTCGTCTGCTCGACGATCATCGAGACCGGCATCGACGTGCCGACCGCGAACACGATCATCATCGATCGCGCCGATCGCTTCGGCCTCGCGCAGCTGCACCAGCTGCGCGGCCGGGTCGGGCGCTCGCATCATCAGGCGTACGCGTATCTCTTGACGCCCCCGCACGAGGCGCTGTCCGCGCAGGCGAAGAAACGGCTCGAGGCGATCCAGATGATGGAGGATCTAGGCTCGGGTTTCTTCCTGGCAATGCACGACCTCGAGATTCGCGGCGCCGGCGAGGTGCTCGGCGACGAGCAATCGGGGGAGATGCAGCAGATCGGCTTCCAGCTTTACGCAGACATGCTGAAGGCCGCCGTATCGGCATTGAAAGCCGGGCGCGAGCCGGACCTTTCGCAGCCGCTCGGCGTAACGACCGAGATCAATCTTCACGCGCCCGCGCGCCTGCCCCAGGAATACTGCAACGACATCCACGAGCGCCTCGTTCTTTACAAGCGTTTCGCGAGTTGCGAGTCGATCGACGAGCTCGACTTGCTGCGTGAGGAGCTCGTGGATCGCTTCGGTCCGACACCCGAACCGGCTCAGGCGCTCGTCGCCTGCCATCGCCTGCGGCTCATCGCGCGACCCCTCGGCGTCACGAAAGTCGATGCGGGACCGGAGCGCACGACGCTGCAGTTCGTCAAGAACCCACCGTTCGATGCGGGCAAACTGATTCTTCTCGTGCAAAAGGACGGCCGCATTCGCTTCGCGGGCCCCGATCGCGTTCGCATTGACCGTGGCGCGCCGACGCTCGCCGAGCGGGTCGCGCTCGTCCGCGACTTTCTCGCAAAGCTTGCGTGAGCGCCGTGCACGCTGCGCGGCAATGAGCAGGTTCTCGGTTGCCGGCAAACCGCGGGCCGCATTGCCGCCGCAGGTCCACGTGTTCGTTCGCGACTGGTTGTCGGGAAACAACATCGTGCTGAAAAGCCGCGACGCGTGCGTCGTCGTCGATTCCGGCTACGGCAAGCATGTGCCGCTGACGCTCGCATTGATCGCGTCGCGGATGGGACTGGATGGCCGAACACTGGCGAAGCTCGTGAACACGCACTGCCATTCCGACCACATGGGCGGCAATGCGGCGATTCGTCGGGCGTATGGATGTCCGATCGCCGTTCCGGAGGGCGAAGTACCGCTGATCGCCTCCTGGGACGAGCGTGCGCTGTTGCTCGGTTACGCGGACCAGCGCGCGGAGCTGTTTTCCGTCGACGAAATCCTGAGGGCGAACACAACCGAGATCTGGGGCGACCTCGAGTGGCGATTGCTCGCGGCGCCGGGCCACGACATGGCCGCGCTCGTGTTCTTCAACGACGAGCACGGCATCCTGATCACGGGCGACGCGCTGTGGGAAAACGGCTATGGGATCGTCATGCCGCCGGAGATCGATCCGGGTGCGTTGCCGGCAACGCAGGCGACGCTCGAGATGATCGGCAAGCTCGATGTGCGTTGCGTGATCCCGGGGCACGGTGAACCGTTCGCTGACGTCGAGGCGGCGCTCGACCGCGCCTTTCGTCGCACGAAGGCGTTTGCGGCAGAACCGTTGCGAATGGCGCGGCATGCGTTGAGGGTGCTGCTGATGTTCACGCTGCTCGATCGCGAGCAGATGGCGCTCGCGTCGCTGCCTGAATACATCTCACGCGTGGGCGTCTACGCGGACTTCAACGCGCTGTTCTTCCGCCTGCCGCCAGCCTCGCTGGCGGAGCAGCTCGTCGTCGACCTCGAGCGTGCAGGGGTGGTGCGCCGGGACGGCGGCGTTCTTACGCCGGCCTCCAACCTGGTTCACTGACCGCGTGGAGCGGTGGACGCGTGCCGCTCGTTCCTCGCGGACACTTGCGCATGGCGCGCGGTCGGGCTAGGAACTGCCGCTCACGACACGTCGCGGTATGCCTCGACCGGAATGATGAGTTTGATGTCGTCGCCCGGGTTGCCGAGCTTCAGCCCATCGGTCATGCCCCATTCCGAGCGCTTGATCGTCGCTGTGGCTTCCGCGCCGCACATCGGCTTCTTGTTGAACGCCTGCTCGCCGCACGTGAAGTTCGTGACCTGCAGCCTGACGGGTTTCGTGACCCCAAGCATCGTCAGTTCACCGTCCGCGCCGACGAGCTTGTCGTCCTCGAACGCCAGGTTGGTCGACTTGAACGTCAGCGACGGGAATTTTTCGACGTTGAAAAAACGCTCGCCCTTGACGATCTGATCGAGTCGGTCACTGTACGTCCTGATCGATGCAGCGTCGATCGTGACGTCGATGGACCCTTTCTT
>JBKPOL010000066.1:0-1744 GCA_046733075.1 Pseudomonadota bacterium
GCCACTCAGCAGCGAGCAAGGCGCCATGAATGTCGCGTCGGCTTGCGCGGCGAAGCAATTCGCTCGACGTCGAGTCGACCTGGTCGGTGACCTCGACCGCGATGGCCGGATGCAGGGGGATGGCCGGACCGCCGGACGGAAGGACGACATCGTCGTCGTTCGCGGCGGGCAGGAGCGGAGCCTTCGCGTCCGGGGGAGCAACCTCGACGTTGAACTCGGCCAGCGCCGCGCGGATTGCGTCGGCATCGAGGAAGTCCGGCGTCGCAAGCAGCCGGTAGCCCCGGCCCCGCACCCGTTCGAGCGCCAAACCGGCCGTTTCGGCCTGCTTCAGCAATTGAGACACACGGGCGCGCGTCAGCCCCACCGTAGCGGCGAGATCTTCGCCGGAGTGGAATGCGCCGTCGGAAAGCTGGCGCAGCAACGAGAAACCCAGAGGAGTAAGCACTAACCTACCCGAACCTTCCAAACGCGAAATTCTAACAGACCGCGCGTGCAATTGCACGATTTTTGTCGGCGCCTGCACCGCTTTGCCGCTCGCTCGGGCCTTGCCCGGGCCTCGCCATTGGATGTGGGTTCGATCGGTGCGTTTCCAATGGCCCGCGTTCATAACCATAGTGGTGCGGTTCTGGGATGACCCGCCCGGCGGCAATTCGTTTCGCCGATTTGTAGGCCGTTACAACACGATCGCGCATGTACCGTGTCGCCTCTCACGCTTGTTGACCGTGCACCACGTGGGTAACGGAACAAGCTTTACGTCTCGAGCAGTGCGCGCTCCGCGTCGGCCGTCAGCACCTTTTTCCACGCGCCAGTGTTGTCGCGCTCCGCAAGCCAGGCAGCTGTCGTGGCGATCGTGTCCGCCAGCGGGCGAACCGCGAGACCGGCGCCCTGGGCGCGTTCGCAGTTCATCGACATGAAGCCGCCGCTATCCGCTTCGCTGGCGGGCAACCACAGGGGTAGTCCCACCCATGGCGCGACGCCCTGCGCCAGCAGCCGCTCGTCGTCGATCCAGGCAGGCTCGGGGGGGAGCGGTGCAGCGGCGACCAGCGCGTCGACGAGATCGGCGAAACGCCATTGAAACGCCCCGCTGCAGGCGTTGAAGACGCCGCTCACGTCGCGATGAGCGGCATCGAGCAACCAGGACGCGAGATCGCGTGCGTCGATGAGTTGCACGGACCGCGACGATGGCGCCGGAACGACGGCGCGCCCGGGCCGCTCGCCGAGCAAGCGAGGATGCACGAACCGCGCGACCCAATATCCGAAACGATCGGTGGCATCGAAGGGGCCGACGATCAGGCCCGGCCGCACCTGCGTCGCGCGCCTGCCGTACAAGCGATCGACGACCTGTTCGCACGCGGCCTTCAACGCGCCGTAGTGCTCCATCACCTGCTCGGTCGCGGGATCGTCAAGGATTGCCACGGGCGTGTCCTCGCTCATGTTCCGGCGGTCGGTCTTCGCATAGACCGACATCGACGACAGGAAGATGTAACGCGACACGCGCGCGGCCAGCAATCGCGCCGATGCCTCGACGACGCGCGGCACGTAACCGGAACAATCGATGACCGCATCCCATGTCCCGCTTTCAAGTGCACGAAGCCCGGGCGCGATGCATGGGTCGCGATCGCCGACGAGAGCGGTCAGGCGGCCGCGCGGGCGCCGGGCAGATGCAGACGACGGAGATGATGGCGGCGACGCTGATGCGTCCGCTTCGGCTTGCCACGGGACGGGCAGGCGCCCGCGCGTGAAG
>JBKPOL010000067.1:0-8855 GCA_046733075.1 Pseudomonadota bacterium
GGTTTGAGCTTCGCGTCCATGGAGTCCTCGGCAGCGCAACGCCGGTTGACGGCACGATTTGTGTGTTGCAAGCCGTGTGCCGCGCGTGGTCTCTCTGTTTGACGTCATCGACAAAAGAGCGCCCCCTTGCTCGCGCTTCAATGTTTTCAAAACCCGAAACTCCCTCGGCCTCGAGCAGTCCCACACGGAGGCGTTGCGACAGTGAGCGGCTGCTGCACGGTGGTCACGAACAGGTGCGCAAGGCCCTGCTCCGGTGGACCGCGCTCGGGCAACGCCATCCAGTCACCAAAGCTTATCTATCGAAAGTAAAGGAGTCGCACTCATGGCAACGACACAGTCAGGCACATCGGGCTCGAGCACCACGCGAGGGTCGGGCAGCGGCACGCAGGGCGGAATGGGGCGCGGAGGACGGCAGGGGGCGCCGGACAATGCAACGTACGACCTGATCAGCGTCATGTATCACACGCTGCAGGGATGGGAGACGTACGAGCAGTACGCGCAGGATGCCGACCAGGCGGGGCAGCAGGAGATTGCGCAGTTCTTCCGTGAAGTGCAACAGCAGAACGAACGGCTCGCGCAGCGTGGCCAGCAATTGCTTGCGCAGTGCCTGCAGCAAGGGCAGGGCGGGCGCTCGGGTCAGATGCACAGCCAGCAGAACTTCGTATCCGGAGGTCAGCAGCTCAGCAGCGGCATGAGCGGTAGCGGTAGCAGCAGCGGGATGAGTGGCAGCAGCGGCGGCAGTACCGGTGGCAGCGGCATGAGCGGAAGCGGCGGGAGCAGCGGTGCTGGCACGCGCGGCGGCGGCAGTCGCGGAGGAAGCGGAAGCGTCTGAGAACTGACGCCGTAACGCGGGTACAAACCGCGTCGTTGAGGTTAGTGGCAGGGGGGCGAAGCGTCATGCTTCGCCCTCTTCTCATTGGTGGAGCACAGGGCGAAGTGGCGTGCTTCGCGCCCTTGTCATTCCCGCAGTCGGCGTGCACGATCAACGCCCAGCGCGTTGACCCTCCTGCGCGAACTGGGGATACTTGCCGGCAGTACCCGAATGCAGGAGATCCCGATGAAGCGATGGGCGGCCTTCCTACTCGGCCTGATGCTCGCCGCTTGCACCGCCATGCCGGCGCAGCAATTGCCGCAGCGCGATTCGACGCTCTTCCACGACGGGTTCTTCAACCCGCCCGCCCAGCGCATCGACGCAGCCGATGTATTCGCAGTGAGCGACGAAATGCGCGCGTTCCTGACCGGCGAAATGACGCGTCTCATTCGCCTGAAGGGCAGCCAGCATGGGCTGTTCGACGCGCTCTACGACAAGGCGTCGTTGAAGCTCGAATACGACGCCGCGCAGACGCGCAACGCGTCGGAAGCGTTCGCTGCGCGCGCCGGCAACTGTCTCTCGCTCGTCATCATGACGGCCGCGTTCGCGAGGGAGCTCGGCATGCCGGTCCACTACCAGCATGTGTTCGCGGATGAAACGTGGACCCGCAGCGGCGACTTCTACCTGTCGATCGGCCACGTCAACGTATCGCTCGGCACGCGCCTGACGGAACACTCTCCGAACGAAGTGACGATGACGATCGACTTCCTCCCGCCGAAGGATCTGCGGGGCTTGCGTACGTGGGTGCTCGACGAATCGACCATCGTCGCGATGTACATGAACAATCGCGCCGTGGAGTCACTGACGGACGGCAACGTCAACGACGCTTACTGGTGGGCGCGCGAGGCGATCGTGCAGGACTCCCGCTTTCTCACCGCATTCAACACGCTCGGCGTCGTCTATCAACTGCATGGCGATCTCGTCGAGGCGCAGCAGGCGCTCGAGTACGTCCTCGAGCGCGAGCGCGCGAACACGCGCGCGATGTCGAACCTTGCGTCGGTGCTCACAGCCCGCGGCGAGCTCGTCGCGGCACGCGATCTACGCAACCGACTCGAGCAGATGGAGCCGAACCCTCCGTTCGGCTATTACAAGCGCGGGCTCGCTGCGATGAACGAAGGCAACTACAAGCTCGCGAAGGAGATGTTCAGTAAGGAGGTCGACCGCGCGGCCTACTACCACGAGTTCCACTTCTGGCTGGCGCTCGCGTACGTCGGCCTCGGCGACATGGAGCATGCACGCGAGCACATGACCATCGCGGCGGACAACAGCACGACGCGCAAGGACCACGATCTGTATGCGGCGAAGCTCGAGCGGCTTCGCGCGTCGACGCCGCCGGTGATCCGACGCTGATCGTCGGTCGCCTACTCCACCGTCACGCTTTTAGCGAGATTTCTCGGCTTGTCGACGTCGGTGCCGCGCAGCACCGCCGTGTGATAGGCGAGCAACTGCAGCGGAACAACGTGCACGATCGGTGACAGCAACCCGCGATGCTCGGCGACGCGGATCACCTGGATGCCGTCGCCCGGCGTGAGATGGCTGTCGAGATCGGCCACGACATAGAGCTCACCGCCACGCGCACGGACTTCCTGCAGGTTGGACTTGAGCTTTTCCAGTAGCGCGTCGTTCGGCGCGATCGCAACGACAGGCATTTGCGCATCGACGAGTGCGAGCGGACCGTGCTTCAGCTCGCCGGCCGGATACGCCTCCGCGTGGATGTACGAGATTTCCTTGAGCTTGAGCGCACCTTCGAGCGCGATCGGATAGTGCAATCCCCGTCCGAGAAAAAGCGCATGCTGCTTTTTCGCGAAGTGCTGCGCCCAGCCGATCAGATGCGGCTCGAGCGCGAGCGCGCCGCGAATGGCGGCCGGAATGTGCCGCAGCGCATCGATCCCCCGCTCTTCCTTCTCGGGCGACAAATGCCCCCGCAGCTTGGAAAGCGTGAGCGCAAGCAGGAACTGCGCGGCGAGCTGCGTCGTGAACGCCTTCGTCGACGCAACACCGACCTCGGCGCCGGCACGCGTAAGGAACACGAGCTCCGTCTGCCGCACCATGGAGCTCGTCGACACGTTGCAGATGGCGAGCGTCTTTGCATGCCCAAGGGACTTCGCGTGCTTAAGCGCCGCAAGCGTATCGGCCGTTTCGCCCGACTGCGACACGACCGCGACCAACGCGTTCGCATGCGGGATGCTGTCGCGATAGCGATATTCGCTCGCGATCTCGACCGTGCAGGGGATGCGCGCGAGCGTCTCGATCCATTGCTTCGCGACGAGACTCGAGTAATAGCTGGTGCCGCACGCGAGCAGCAGCACCGAATCGACGTCGCGCAGGACCTCGTCTGCGCGTGCGCCGAACAGTGAGGCCTCTATCGACCCGATGCCGTCGAGCGTATCGGCGACTGCACGCGGCTGCTCGAAAATCTCCTTCTGCATGAAGTGGCGATAGGGGCCGAGCTCGACTGCCTCGCTGCCGCCCTCCACTTCCACGACAGTGCGCGTGACAGCCTTTCCGGTCGCATCGAAAATCGCGTAGGACTCGCGGCGCACGTCGGCGACGTCGCCTTCCTCGAGATAGGCAACGCGCCGCGTGACCGGCATCAGCGCGGAGGCATCGGACGCTAGAAAGTGATCGTGATCGCCGATGCCCACGAGCAACGGACTGCCCTGTCGCGCACCGATCATGCGTCCGCGCTCGCGCGTGGAGATGACCGCGATGGCGTACGCACCCTTGAACTCGGCGATCGCGCGCTGCACGGCACTCAGCAGATCACCGTGCGCTTCACTATGGAAGTGCGCGTGCACGAGATGCGCGATCACTTCGGTGTCGGTCTGCGTACGGAACACATAGCCGCGCGCACGCAGGCGCTCGCGCAGCTCCTCGAAATTCTCGATGATGCCGTTGTGAACCACGGCCACTTCCCCGTTCGACAGATGGGGGTGCGCATTGTCGGGAGTCGGTGCACCGTGCGTCGCCCAACGCGTGTGCGATATGCCGGTCGTCGCCTTGAGATGCAGCGCATCCGCCTGGGCGGCCAGGTCCGCGACACGCGCCGTCGATACCAGGCGCTCGAGGATGGGGCTCGCATCGCCGTTGACAACGGCGAGCCCGGTCGAATCGTAGCCGCGGTATTCGAGGCGGCGAATGCCTTCGATCAGGATCGGTACGACGTTACGGTCGGACGTTGCGCCGACGATTCCGCACATGTTTGCGCACTCCCTGCGTCGCTCGTTCTTCGCCTTCTTGCGCGGCCGGCGCCAGCGGGCGATCGTCACCTGCTTCGCGCGCGCAACCGTCAGCTGACCCGCGGGCGCCTCATGCACGATGGTGCTGCCACCGCCGATCGTCGCGCCCGCGCCGATCGTGATCGGAGCGACGAGCACGCAGTTGGACCCCACGTGGACGTCATCACCCAGAATCGATTGATGTTTGCTCGCCCCGTCGTAATTCGCAGTGATCGACCCCGCGCCGTAGTTGACGCGACTGCCGAAGATGGCGTCGCCGACGTACGCCAGATGATTCGCCTTCGAGCCCGCGCCGAGCGTGCTGGCCTTGACTTCGACGAAGTTGCCGATGTGCACGTCTTCTGCAAGGTTTGTGCCGGGCCGCAGCCGCGAGAAGGGACCGATGCGGCAGTTGGCGCCGATGATGGCCGAATCGAAATGCGAGTACGCCTCGATGCGTGTGCCCGCGCCCACGACCACGTCGCGCAGCACGCAGTAAGGTCCTACGCTTGCGCCGTCCTCGAGTCGAACGGTCCCTTCGAAGACGCAGCCTACGTCGATTGCCACGTCGCGGCCACAGGCGAGTTCGCCACGGATGTCGATGCGCGCCGGATCGGCGATCGACGTCCCGGCGAGCATCAGCGTTGTGGCTTTGCGCCGCTGCACGATTCGCTCCAGGGATGCGAGCTGCCCGCGATCGTTCACGCCCAGCACCGACGCCTCGTCCGTCACGACATGGGCGCCAACGGGAACGCCCTCCGCGACAGCCATTGCGACGATGTCCGTCAGGTAGTACTCCTCCTGCGCGTTGTGCGGCGCGAGCCGTCCGACCCATCGCTTCAGCAGTGCGGTGGGGGCGGCGATGAAACCGGTATTGATCTCGTTGATCGCACGCTGCGCAGCCGTCGCGTCGCGCTCCTCGACAATGGCCAAGACGCCACCGTTGTCATCGCGCACGATGCGGCCGAGCCCGAAGGGATTGCGCACGCGAGCTGTCAGGAGGCCGAGGCGGCTGTCCTGCGCTATCTCCGCCACGCTTGCGAGCGCTTCCGCGGGAACCAGCGGAACGTCGCCGAGACCGACGAGCGTGACGCCGTCCGAAGGCAACACGTCGAGCGCCACCCGCGCCGCATCCCCCGTACCGCGCGGAGGATCCTGGCGAACGAAGATGACGTCTGGCGCGGCGAGTTCGTGCTCCACGTCCTCCGCCCGATATCCGACGACGACAGCGATCGCGCGGGGTGCAAGCTCGCGTGCCGCTGTCACCACGTGCGCGGCGAGCGGCCGGCCGCCGAGGCGGTGCAGAACCTTGGGCAATGCGGAATGCATGCGCTTGCCCTGGCCGGCGGCGAGCACAACGACGTCGAGCGGGGAAGCCATCTGCTGAAGCGTGAGTTGCGCGGAGAGGGCGATGATACGCCAGCCGTTGTGCTCCTTTCCCGTCTCGAGCCCCCGGCACTGCGGCGTACCCGCCGGTCATCGGTCGAGCCTCTCGGCGCCGTGCGCCACCGCGCAGCAGGTGATACATTTTGCGCCGTTTGCTGAAGTCAACGGCAGAGCAGCCGTTTGCCGATGCGCGCTCATTCATAACAGTCACAGGGAGGCAACGATGCAACGGCTCAGGAATCTGTCGGTGTGGGCGCTCGGCGTGCTCCTCGCCCCGTGTGCGACAGCCGCCTTCGGCGCGGACGCATGCACGAACCGCGGCGAGCTCGACAACCTGTATTGCGACAGCAACCAGGACATGGTCGCCGACGTTCCAGCCGATTCCAAGAAGTGGCGCAACCCGTCGACGATCGTCTTCACGTACACCCCCGTCGAAGACCCGGCCGTCTACGAGAACATCTTCAAGCCGTTCACGACCTACTTGAGCCAGTGCCTGAACAAGAAGGTCGTGTTCTATCAGGTGCAATCGAACGCCGCGGAAATCGAGGCCATGCGATCGGGCCGGCTGCACGTCGGCGGATTCTCGACCGGCCCGACGGCATTCGCGGTCAACCTCGCGGGCGCCATCCCCTTCGCCGTCAAGGGCACGGCCAGCGAATTCCAGGGCTACAACCTGATCGTCATCGTCAAGGCCACCTCCCCATACCAGAAACTGTCGGATCTCAAGGGCAAGAAAGTCGCGCACACGTCGCCGTCCTCGAACTCCGGGCACCTTGCACCGCTTGCGCTGTTCCCGAAGGAAGGGCTCACGCCCGACAAGGATTACAAGATCCTGTTTTCCGGTAAGCATGACCAGTCGGTGCTCGGCGTCGGCACCGGCGACTACGACGGTGCGGCTGTCGCGTCCGACGTGTTCCACCGGATGGGCGTTCGCGGCGAGATCAAGGAAGCCGATTACCGCATCATCTACCGCAGCCAGAAATTTCCGACGTCGTCTTTCGCCTACGCGCACGACCTCGAGCCGAAGCTCGCGGACAAGATGCTGACGTGCTTTTACGAATACCGGTTCCCGCCGGAGATGGCGAAGGCGTTCGACGGCGCCGACCGCTTCTTCCCGATCAACTACAAGACGACGTGGGAAGTCGTGCGCGCCGTGGCGCAGGGCTCCGGACAAGGCTTCGACAAGGCCTCGTATGACAAGGAAACGAAGCGCGAGGCGGAGGCCGCTAAGGCCAAGAAGTAGCACCGGTCATTAAACGGTGCTGCACGCCGGCGCACGTACCGCAGGCGGGCGGCGGGAATCGCTCCGATGACTGACGCGCTGACGATCCGCGGCCTCTCGAAGGAGTATGTCGCCGGGAAGCCGGTCCTGCAGGGAATCGACGTGACCGTCGCCGCGACCGGAATCACGACGATCATCGGCCCGTCGGGGACCGGCAAGAGCACGCTCATTCGGTGCATCAACCGGCTGGTCGAGCCGACTTCCGGACAGATCCTGTTCGAAGGCCGCGATCTTGCGCGCGTGCGCGGCATCGCGCTCCGCCATGCGCGCCGCCAGATCGGCATGGTGTTCCAGGAGTACAACCTCGTCGAGCGGCTGACCGTCATGGAGAACCTGCTCTGCGGCCGGCTCGGCTACGTATCACCAATGCGCGCGTGGCGGCGCAAGTTTCCGCCGGATGACATTGCGCGCGCGCAGTCGCTTCTCGCCACGGTAGGGCTCGCGGGCTTCGCGAACCAGCGCGCCGACGCGCTGTCGGGCGGACAGCGGCAGCGCGTGGGGATTGCGCGGGCCGTGATGCAGCAGCCGCGCCTGCTACTTGCCGACGAGCCGACCTCGTCGCTGGATCCCAAGACATCGGTCGAGATCATGCAGCTGCTGGCCGACGTCGCGCGGTCGCATCGGATCCCCGTGCTGATCAACATGCACGACGTCGCGCTCGCGCGGCGGTTCGCCGACCGCATACTCGGCATGTCGGGCGGCCGCATCGTCTTCGATGGTGCTCCCCATCGCCTGTCGGACGCAATCCTGCGTCAGATCTACGGCGGCGAGGACTGGCTGCATTGAGCCTCGCTGCTCCTTGCGCATTTCCGAAAAACCGCGGAGCGCATCTCGCGTTCGCGCTCCTTGCCGTGTACTTCGTGTACGCCGCCGCGCAGATGGGAGTGTCGTGGGAGCGTGTGGGAGCGGGCATCGAGCACGGAAGCCGTTTTCTTGGGCGCATGTTTCCCCCGAACTTCACGAGGTCGGAACTTCTGTGGAAGGGGCTCGCGGAAAGCATGCAGATCGCCGTGCTGGCGTCGGCGCTCGGCATCGTGCTCGCGTTGCCGTTCGGTCTGCTCGGCGCGCGCAACCTGATGCCTGCCTGGATCAGCTGGCCCGCGCGGCTCGTCGTGGTGCTCGCGCGATCGTTTCATCCGGTCGTCGTTGCGATCGTGTTCGTGAAAGCCGTCGGCTTCGGCGCGCTCGCGGGCATCCTCGCGTTGACCGTCGCATCGATCGGCTTCATCGGGAAGCTCTTCACCGAAGCGATCGAGGAAGTGTCGATCAAGCAGGTGGAGGCGATTCGGGCAACCGGCGCGCCCTTCGCGTCCGTGCTCGCGTTCGGCGTATTGCCGCAGGTCTTTGCGCGTTTCATCGGATTCGCGACCTACCAGCTCGACTCGAACTTGCGCAACTCCACGATGGTGGGAATCGTGGGCGCGGGCGGCATCGGCGGAACGCTGTTCGCCGCGTTCCAGCGCTTCGATTACGACTTTGTCTCGGCGATCCTGATTTCGCTGATCGCGCTCATCATGGCAGGCGAGCTCTTCGCCACGGCCGTGCGCCGCATTTTCATCGACAACGCCACGTTGTCGGAGCTGTTTCGCCACGGCACGCGCGCGGCGTCGGCACCGCGCCTGGAAGACGATTGATGGCGACCGCCGCGCTACCGAGCGACGAGCGTGCGTGGAGGAGATTCTCGCCGGCGCAGAGGACCGGCCGCTTCGTCGTCTACTTCGCGCTTGTCGCGGCGGTCGTCGCGTCGCTGCGAACGATCGAGGTCATTCCCGAGTTTCTGTACGACGCACCCGAACAGGTCGCCGATCTGTTCGGTCGCATGTGGCCGATCGCCTGGGAGCATTACCCGCGTGGCGTGCACGACGCGTTGCTCGAGACCATCCACATCGCGTCGCTTGGAACGCTGCTCGCGCTGTTGCTCGCAACACCCGTGGGCATCCTTGCCGCGAACCGGCTTGTGCCCTCCCGACCGCTCAACTGGTTGGCGCGCCTGATCCTCGTCGCCTCGCGATCGGTGAATTCGCTCGTCTGGGCACTGATCTTCGTCGGCATCTTCGGGCCCGGCCCGCTGGCGGGAACGCTGGCCATAGCGTTCCGC
>JBKPOL010000068.1:0-5645 GCA_046733075.1 Pseudomonadota bacterium
GCATGAAGTCGAGCAGCGCCCGCGTGTCGTCCGCTCGCGTCGAGGCCGTGCAGACGCCGCCGGAGAACGTAGTGACGATCTCAAGCCCCGGCGGCATGGGGCCGACCACGTGGATGCCTTCGACGTGCATGAGCTCGCTCAATTGCTGGAAGCCCAGGTCCACGTCGCCGCGCGCGATCAGCGTGCCCACCGCAACGCCTGGCCGCGCTTCGGTAGCGCGTCCGCTCATCACGTCGGCGATCCCCCAACGCTCGAAGAGCTGCCGCAGCGCGACGCCGCTTGGCCCAGTCGAATAGCCCACAGTGCGCGCCGACAGCACCGCTTTGCGCAATGTCTCCTCGGTATCGATGGCGGGGCGCGGTGCACCGGCTCGCACGGCGACCGCGACGGCCGAGCGAGCGATGTCCGTCTTGCTGTCGGCAACGATTCTGCCTGCCGCGACGAGTTTGTCGATGGACTCGGCGGCCAGCACCACGATGTCAAAGGGCTCGCCGTTGCGGACTCGCTCGGCGGCCTCGACGCCGCCGACGGATTCGAACGAGACTGCGCGGTCGCAGGCCTGCCAGGCCTTCGCCACATCGATGAGCACGTGGCGTGGGGCCATCGACGAGATCCCGGTGAGCGAAGGTTTCATCGCTGGTTGGGTGTTGGGGGTCGTTCGCCGGTCACCACTGATCGGGCCGCGCTGCGGCTCGCTTCTTGGATCTGCTGAACAACTTGTCGTCGACAGTGCGAGATGTCGGAAAAATGCCACGCGCGCCTGGAACCCGACAGGCGACGCCCGTCGCCCGCTTCCACGAACCTGCCCGGGGAGGCGTAGTATGACGCTGGCATATCGGGTGCGTGCACGCTGCACCGATCCGCCAACGCTCTGCACACTTTCTTCGGAACGATCATGTCGTCCAGCAAGCAGCACAAACGAAAGCTCGCCGCGGCGCTCAAGCAGATGGGGACGTCGCTCGCTACGCATACCGAGTCCACGTTCAAGCCGTCGGGCGCCGCGTCTCGGACGCTCGAAGAATTCAAGGCGCGGCGCGCGGCCGAGAAGCTCGGCTTGCTCCCGCCTTCGAAGATCAAGGTCGCGGAGCGGTTCGAAATCGACGTCGACACGGCCCAGGTCACCAAGTTGCCTCTTCGCGCCAAGGGCGGCTTCAAGACCCGCTGAGACAGGGCTCGGTCCCCACCGCCTACGGCTTGAGGCGGGGGATGTGTGCGAAGCGCGGATGCTGCGCGAACAGCTGCTCGCGTGTGCCGCCCGCACGGATCGCCTGCGTGATCGTTCCTTCGATCTGTGCGAGCTGCTCCGCCGCCTCGATGGCTGCCGAGGCAATCTCCGCTGGCACGACGATGACGCCATCGGCATCGCCGAGGAGAAAATCGCCGGGCCGCACCGTCACGCTGCTGCCTGCAAGGCCGGCAAGGTGAACGGGCTCGTCCACCGACACGATCCTCCATCGTCGCGAAGCGTTCACCGGCGTGAGGAACGTGCAGAACGTCGGCATGCCGATGGCAGCGATTTCCCGTGAGTCGCGAACACCGCCATTCGTGACGACGCCGCGGCATCCGTTCTTCTTGAGCGACGCCGCCATGAACCCGCCGATCACAGCGCCGACGTTGTGCCCGCCGGCATCGATGACGGCGACAAGGTCCGGCTGCATCCGCCGCTCGAGCTCGTACGGGCTGATCTGCGGACCCGCGGGGGCCGTCGATTGCGTGACCACGCGGTTCTCCCCGCGCACGCACAGTGCCGCACCCGCCATGCGGGTCGCCTGATCGAGCGGCCGCATCTCGCGTGCGAGAACCTGATTGGGATATCCCATCTCGTCCAGCACATCGCTGAATCCAGCCGTCTCGAGCTTGAAGAGCCGCGAGACCAGTTCGCTTCGTTCCGTTTCCGACATCAGATCCTCGTGTGACAAGAAAAGCCCCGCGCGGGGGCGGGGCCATTCTGGCTGATTGCGCCGGCGTCAGGCCGGGGTCTTTTCCGGCGCTCGGACGCGGGTGTCGCGATTCTCGGCCGGTTGCACCGGGGCCGGGGTCGGTGTCGTGCGCGCTTCATCGCCCCTTTTTGCGACCTCGTGTGTTTCCTTCGCACGCGCCTTGCGGAACCAGCTGCTGTATTCGTAACACATCGCGGACTCCTTTCCGTGAATGACGCGGTGAGTCTCCCTGTCAACGTGTTGTCTGCCGATGCTACGCCCGGGTTCCGTCGATCGCAACCGACTCACACGCGGAGCGCCGCGAGCGCGTCCCAGTCGAACTCGACGCCGTGGCCCGGCCGCTCGGCCGCGATCGCATTGCCATCGACGATGTCCAGCGGATAGGCGAGGTAACGGTCGAGGCCGAAGCCATGCGCTTCGAGATAGGATCGGTTGGACACGGCGGCGAGCAAATGCACGGTCACGTCGTGCGCGCCATGCGATGTCACCGGCAGGTTGAAGCTCTCGGCGAGATGCGCGATCTTCATGAACACCGTCACGCCGCCGCAGTTCGTGACGTCCGGCTCGGGGTAGGTCACCGCTTCGGCGCGCATGTATTGCGCGAACTCATGCAGCGAGTGCAGGTTCTCGCCGGCCGCGATCGGCACGCCGGATTCGCGCACGATCCGCGCGTGTCCGTGCACGTCGTCTGGAATCGTCGGTTCCTCGAGCCAGGCGACGTTGCACTCGCGCAGCGCACGCGCCGCGGCAATCGCCTGGTCCACGCTCCAGCGCATGTTCGCGTCGATCATCAATGGAAAGTCGTCTCCTAGGTGCGCCCGCATCGCCGTGACGCGCTGCACGTCCTCCGAGAGGCGCGGCCGTCCCACCTTCATCTTGATCGCGCGGAATCCCTTGTCGATGTTGCGATCGGTCTGCGACAGAAGCTCGTCTTGCGGCAGATGCAGGTCGATGCCTCCCGCGTAGCATGGAACACGCGGATCGAAGCCGCCGAGCGAAACATAGAGCGGCTGATTCGCCTTGCGCGCCTTGAGGTCCCACAACGCGATGTCGACGGCCGAGATAGCCGATGTCGCCTGGCCGCCGCGCCCGCCGTAATGGAGGATCCACCACATCTGCTGCCAACGCGCTTCCGTCTTCGCGGCTTGTTGTCCGATCAGGCGCGGCGCCAAATCGCGCGCAATCATGTGCTGGATCGCGACGCCTCCCGCGCCGACCGTATAGGTGTAGCCGACGCCTTCGGCGCCATCGCTGTCCGAGATCCGGACGGTGACGAGTTCGAAGCACGTCATTTCGCCGTGCGTGCTGTCCGCGAGCGCCACGGGAAGCGGCACGCGATGGTAATCGGCGCGCACCGTTGCAATCGTGCTCATGCCCATCCTCCCGCTTGCTGCGGCATCGAGCCGCGCACCACATTATCGGTGCGGGCGGCGCTGCAAGCGAGCGCGACGCGCGTTTGGCGCCGCGCGATGCTTCTGCGAGGGTCCGTTAATGCAAGGCCGAGCCGACCGAGGGGAACTCGTATATCGACGGTCCGCCCTTGCGGCGGCCGACTTGCGTTCCGAAATCGTGTGACGCGCGGGGAACCAGCGGGAATGTCGCGGGCGACGACGTCCCGAGCGCACGCTGCACAAGCGTGTTCCACGAACGATTTGCGATGCCGCGCAGAGCGAAGCCGACACCCGTGAACGTCAGCAACAAGCCCGGCAACGAGCCGCGGTGCAGGCCGCGGAGCGCGAGCAGCGTGCCGCCGACCACCGCGGCGCCCCGAACAGCGGGCGGCCAGTATTCCTCCGCGGCGGACCCCGATGCTGCGCGCGGCTCACCCTGCAGACTCGGTATGTTTTCCGGGTGCTCGTAGGCCACGAGCCGATCCTCGATCTCCGAGACGCCCCACACGTTGCGCATGGACGTGAGCAGCGGCCCGACTTCGCGCGCGAGAATCGGACCGCTCAACGTGACTCTTCCGTCGCGGGCGCCCACCTGGATGGCGTGCGGATGCGAGACGAGCCGGCCCATGCGCGCGCGAACGCGCTCGATCAGTTGCAGGTCGTCCGGTGCCGGCTGCTGTGTGAGCAGGCGGCGAGCGCGGGCGCGCAGTCCCTGCATGCGATGCGCGACGTCGCGCCGGGTGACACCGACCGCATCGCGCGTGTCGAGCAGGAGGCTCCGCGCCTTGTCACGACCGATGGCCCGCCGGCGCTTGCCTTTGTCCGGATCGAACACATACATGGCCAGCGCACCGAGTGCGAGGCTGGTGACGACCTTGGTCCACACTCTCGGGTCTTCTCGTCTCATCACCGTTCCTTTCTGCGACTTCTTGTTGGGGGATGCAAAGTCTTGCCGGGGGATGCAAGTTGAAGGGCGCAGCGGCTCGGACGGGCAGGACCGGCCGACTGACGGAATCGACAACTTTTCGCATCCACAATTCCACCTTCAACAATTTCATGATGGGGAGCGCGCTCAGGACGGTCGATGATGAACGGCGCTCCGTTCTCCGCGAAGCCATCCGGTACCCACCTTTAACCATTTCACGATGGGAAGCGGTGAGAGCGGTCGATGATGAACGGCGTGCCGGTCTCCTCGAAGCTGTCCGGTACGCTTCGGGTTCCGATGTTGCCGATCATCTCCATCTCCGGTCTGTCGAAGACGTACGCCAGCGGCTTTCGCGCGCTGTCGAACGTCGACCTCGAGATTCGCCGGGGCGAAATCTTCGCGCTGCTCGGACCGAACGGTGCCGGCAAGACGACGCTGATCAGCATCGTCTGCGGCATCGTGAACCCCACGCAAGGACAGGTGCGGGTCGACGGACACGACATCGTCACGGACTACCGTGCGGCGCGCTCGCTCATCGGTCTCGTGCCCCAGGAGCTCACGACGGATGCGTTCGAAACGCCGTGGGGTGCCGTATCGTTCAGCCGGGGGCTGTTCGGGAAATCCGCGAACCCCGCGCACATCGAGAAAGTGCTGAAGGATCTTTCGCTGTGGAACCGCAAGGACAGCCGCATCATGACGCTGTCGGGCGGCATGAAGCGCCGCCTGCTCATCGCGAAGGCGCTGTCGCACGAGCCGCGCGTGCTCTTTCTCGACGAGCCGACTGCCGGTGTCGACGTCGAGCTGCGTCGCGACATGTGGCGGCTCGTCCGCTCGCTGCGCGACAGCGGTGTCACCATCATCCTGACCACGCACTACATCGACGAGGCGGAGGAGATGGCGGACCGCATCGGCGTCATCAACAAAGGCGAGATCATCCTCGTCGAGCGCAAGGCGGACCTGATGCGGAAGCTCGGGCGCAAGCAGCTCACGCTGCAGCTGCATGAACCGCTTCCCGAGATTCCGGCGGCTCTGTCGCGCTATCGCCTCGAGCTCTCGGGGAACGGCAGCGAAATCACTTACACGTATGAAACGGAGGGCGATCACACGGGCATCGCATCGCTGCTGGATGCGCTGGACGCTGCCGGCATCCGCTTTCGTGATCTGCAAACCAGCCAGAGCTCGCTAGAGGATATCTTCGTGAGCCTCGTGAGCGACCGGAAATGAACGTCCACGCTGTCCGCGCCATCTACCGTTTCGAGATGGCGCGCACCCGCCGCACACTGATGCAGAGCATCGTTTCGCCGGTGCTGTCGACTTCGCTGTACTTCGTGGTCTTTGGAGCGGCGATCGGTTCGCGGATCCAGGAGGTCGGGGGAATTAGCTACGGGT
>JBKPOL010000069.1:0-3641 GCA_046733075.1 Pseudomonadota bacterium
CGTGTAGTAGTGGATGATCGTCGAGAGCACGAGGATCGCCATCGTCCCGTACAGGAAGTGGAACGGATTGCGCGGCTCGTTGAAGAAGAATATGTAGCCGAGTCCGAGCACCATGCCCGGCACCGCCATGGGAATGGCGGCCAGGAGCCGGATGGCACCGCGCGTCGCATTCATGCCCCGCATCTTCTCGATCAGATACGCGGTGACGAAGACGAGGAGCGTGCCGAACAAGGCCGTCAGGAAGCCCAGCTTCACGCTGTTGAAATAATTGTCGATGACCCCGCCGTCGACGAGACCGTAGACGTAGTGGCGGAGGCTGAAGTGCAGGTCGTAGGGCCAGAGCTTGATGAACGACGTGAAGATCGCCATGCCGAGCACGGCGAGCATGAATCCGGCGATGATTGCGCAATAGATGAACATCGCGGTGTCGAAGGCCCGCGACGGTCTCGGCGCATACGGAACCGCGCGCGACGAGAACTGCGATTGCTGGCTCCGCTGCATGTAGGCATCGACGATGAACGCAAGCACCACCGGCAGCAGCAGGATCAGGCCGACGACCGCACCCCGGTTGAAGTTCTGCTGGCCGATCACCTGCTGGTAGATGTCGATTGCAAGCACGTGGAAATTGCCGCCAATGACCTTCGGGATGCCGAAGTCGCTGACCGTGTACGAGAACACCACCATGGCGGCGCTGACCAGGCCATAGCGTGCGGACGGCAGCGTGATGGTGAAGAATTTGCGCCACTTCGAGGTCCCGAGCGACTCGGCCGCCTCGAACAGACGGCGATCGGCGAGCAGGAGCGCCGTGATCACGATCATCAGTGCATGCGGAAAGATTGCATACACCGCACTGATGATGATGCCGATCGGCCCATAAACGCTGTGTCCCATCAAGACGACCTTGAGCGCGCCCTGGTTGCCGAACCACTGAATGAACGAGATCGCCGCGAGCATCGATGGCGCGAGGATCGGCGTTAGCGCGATCAGCCGGAATACCTGCCGGCCGGGCATGCAGCTGCGCGTCAACGCATAGGCGAACGTGAAGGCGAGCGGGATGGTGATCAGCGTGACGACGCTCGCCACCCAGAGCGTGTTCCACGCGGACTCGAGCAACGCGCCGGACTGCAGATACGCGCGAAACTGCGCAAGGCCGACGAACGTGCCGTCCTTGTCCTGCACGCTCTTGATCAGGATCGCTGCGAGCGGGGCGAGCAGAAACACGACGAGCGCCGCACATGCGACGATCAGCAGTGCCTGCGCAATGCGCCGCTGGCCGTCGACGACCGGCTTGACGCGGCCCTGGGGAGGGACGGGCAGCGATCGGGCGACGCCGGCTGCGGACGTATTCAAGGGTCGGCGCGAGCGCGTGCGCGCGTCGGCGCGCTCAGAGAAGACGCATGCACTCGCACGGCAGGCCGACCGACAACGGCGCACCGACCGCGAGTGACATCCGATCGAGGCTTTGCCGCGGGAGGTTGACGAGCAGCGGTTGGCTCGGTGCGCCGGCGAGCGTCACCGTGACGAGGCAGAACGCGCCCAGGAACTCGATCTTCTGCACGGAGGCCGACGCGCCATTGGGATGGTCGCTCGCGTTGCCGTTGACGACGACATCCTCGGGCCGAAGGTAAAGCTTTATCGCCGTTCCGGCAGGAAGCGCTTCGCTGCCGGCCCCGCCTTTCAGCACCAAGTCACCGAGCTTGATGCGGCCATCACCTTGCGCCACTGCGGCCAGCACATTGACCTTGCCGACGAAATCCGCAACGAAGGCCGTCGCCGGCTCGCGATAGATCTGCTGCGGTGTGCCCACCTGCTCGATGCGACCACGACTCATGACGACGATGTGGTCGGCCATCGAGAGCGCCTCCTCCTGGTCGTGCGTGACCATGATGGTCGTCACCGCGAGCCGCTGCTGCAGCGCGCGAATCTCCGCCCGCAGCCGTACGCGTTCGAGCGCATCGAGCGCCGACAGCGGCTCATCAAGCAGAAGGAGCCCAGGCGACGTGGCGAGCGCGCGGGCAAGCGCGATCCGTTGCTGCTGCCCGCCGGAAAGCTGACCCGGGTAGTGTCGTCCGACATCCGGCAAGCCGACGAGCTTCAGAAGCTCCGCCACGCGGGACCGGATCTTCTCGCGGCCGGCGCGGCGGTTGACGAGACCATAGGCCACGTTGTCGAAAATCGTGAGGTTCGGGAACAACGCGTACGACTGGAACACGATGCCGTAGTCACGCTTGATCGCGGGTAGCCGCGAGATGTCGCGACCGCCCTGCACGATCGAACCTTCATCCTGCGTCTCGAGGCCCGCGATGATCCGCAACAGCGTCGTCTTGCCGCAACCCGATGGCCCGAGAAACGTGACCAGGCTGCCGCTCGGTACGTCGAGCGAGACGCGATCGAGCGCCGTGAACTGACCGAAGCGCTTGGTGATGCCGGCGAGAGAGAGATAGGGGTCGGCCGGAGGCATTCAGGGCCCGTTCTTGGGGCGCGACGGGACGCGGAGACGATCGATCAGACCGATGGAATCGAGGACCACGGAATGTTGCGCGATGCTCCGTCGTCCTCGAAACCAGGCTGCTCGCTTCCTCCCCTTCGCTTATGACTTCGGCAGCGACTTGCCGTTATATCGCTTCGTCCACTCTTGCAGGATCTTGTCGCGATTCTTCGCTTCCCATGCGAAGTCGTTCTTGATGAGCCGCTTCTCGTAATCGGCGGGAATGAACTCCAGCTGCTTCGACATGCCCGGCATCGCGACCACCGCGAAATTGTCGGCGAAGAGTTTCATCGCATCCGGCGTCGCGAGCCAATCCATCAGCTTCTTCGCCGCGTCGAGTTTTTTCGTGCCCTTGATGATGCCGCTGGCCTCGAGGTCCCATCCCAGGCCTTCGCTCGGAAATACGATGTCGACCGGCGCGCCGGACTTCTTCGTCGCCATCGCGCGATACTCGAACGAGATGCCGATCGGAAACTCGCCCGCGCCGGCCTGCTTGCACGGTTGGGAGCCGGAATGCGTGTACACGCCGATGTTATCGTGCAACGCATCCATGAATTTCCACGCGTCCGCTTCACCCCACATCTGCAGCCAGCCCGCGACGTCCAGAAAACCCGTTCCTGACGAAGCAGGGTTCGGCATCACGATCTTGCCCTTGTAGACGGCCTTCGTCAGGTCCTTCCACGTTTCAGGCTTCGGCAGGTTCTGCTTCTGCGCTTCCACGGTGTTGAAGCAGATCGCGGCGCCGTAGACATCCATGCCGACCCAGCGCGGGGGGTTCTGCGAGTCGCGGTAAGCGGCGGGAATCTTGTCGAGCCCTTTCGGCGCATACGGCTCCAGCATGCCCTCCTGCGCAAACACCGCCATGCTCGACGCGGACGTGCCGATCACGATGTCGGCCTGGGGATTCGCCTTCTCGGCAAGCACCTTCGCCGTGATGACTCCCGTCGAGTCGCGCGTGAACTTGAGCTCGACATCCGGATACGCCTTGTTAAACGCGGCTTCGTACGCCTTGATCTGATCCGTTTCGAGTGCTGTGTATACGTTCAGCTGCGTCTTCTGCGCCGCAGCGTGTCCGGCGCCAAGCGCAAGGGCGATGCCGGCGATGACCGTAAGCCGACGCGAGCGTTGGTGCGTTCCCATGGGTGTTCCCTCC
>JBKPOL010000070.1:0-1909 GCA_046733075.1 Pseudomonadota bacterium
CCGCGACCGTATTCGTCGAGAAGTCCCGCGTTATTCGGCACCCCCCGCACTTCGGGCCAACGTGCTCGCATCGCTTGCCAGCGCGCGACAGGCTGCGGCGGCTCGTCCCCGGGTAACCCTCGATCGGTGGCGGTGGCTCACGGGCGGTGCGCTGGCCGGCTGCGCGGCCACCGTTCTGGCATGGTTCATCGGCACGGCGATCATCGATTGGCGGGTGAATGAAGACGTCGCGGTCGAGGCTGTGACGTCGCACGTGAGGGCCACACTTGGAAATCAACTGATACAGGTCGCTTCGTCGAACCAGCACACGGTCAAGCCGTGGCTTTCAGCGCGACTCGACTACTCGCCTCCGGTGCCTGACATGCAGCAGGAGGGTTTCACGCTCATCGGAGGGCGTGTCGACTATCTCGACCAGCGCCCCTGCGCGACCCTCGTCTACAAGATCCGCGATCACACGGTCGACGTGTTCGTGCGGCCGAATGCTCCACGCCTGCCCCCCTCCGCACTCCGGACAGTACGCGGGATCAACGTTGCGCACGCAAGCGGATCGGGCATGGACTGGATCGCCGTATCCGACGTGAGTCGCGAAGTACTCGCATCGTTCGTGCAGCAGCTCGCGCGCAGCGATACGCAATAACAGCGCACTCGCATCTTCGCGCAGATCTCATGCAGGCGCACTGAACGTTCGAACGGACGGCGGGAATAAAGCGGTTCTCATCGCGATCTTTACGTGCAAGGCAATCGCGCCGAACACGACAAGGAACGCTGATGAACACGCACCCATCATCGAACGACAGCGAGCACAGGATCACGCGGAGACAGGCGTTGGGTTGCCTGGCCCATTGGATGGGCGCCGCCGTCGTATGGACCGTAGCCGGCGGCGTCCCACGCGCGCTGGGCGCCACGAGCACCGGCACGCCAATGAAAGCGGAAGCAAACGCGCTGACCTTTGTTCAGATCAGCGACACCCACATCGGCTTTCGCAAGGCGGCAAATCCCGATGTCGTCGGCAGCCTGCGCCGCGCGATCGCCGAAATCAACGGGCTGCCGCAGCTGCCTGCCTTTGTCGTCCACACCGGCGACGTCTCGCATCTATCGAAGCCCGAGGAGTTCGGCGAGGCCCGCGAACTGATGCGCGAACTGCGCGTCGATCGCGTGCACACGGTTCCCGGCGAGCACGACACTATCGATGATGGCGTAACCGGCTACCTGAAATTCTTCGATCACGATGGTAACGGCCGCTCCTGGTACAGCTTCGATCAAGGCGGCGTCCACTTCATCGGTCTCAACAACGTGCTGAACTTCAAGGCCGGCACGATGGCGTCGCTCGGCGACGAGCAGATCGCATGGCTCACGCGCGATCTCGCGCAAGTTCGACACTCGACGCCCATCGTCATGCTCGCCCACATTCCGCTCTGGACGCTGTGGGAACCGTGGGGATGGGGCACGGCGGATGCTTCGCAAGCGTTGGCACTGCTGCGTCCGTACGGCTCCGTCACGGTGCTGAACGGGCATATTCACCAGGTACTTCAAAAGGTCGAAGGGAACGTCGCGCTTCACACGGCGATGTCTCTTGCCTACCCGCTGCCCGCGCCCGGGCAGGCGGGGATCGGCGAGCCCGGCCCGGTGACGGTCGCCGCGGATCAGCTCGGCAAGATGCTGGGAACGCGACGAGTCACGCTGGTACCCGGTCGGCACGACCTCGCGCTGATCGACACGCCGCTCGTCACCTGAGCGGGCATCGCTGGCAGCTTAAGGCCGCGCGTCGCGACCCGCGACGGCACACCGGTCCGTACCCTCGTTCTCACGCACCTTGTGGAGAGTGTCATGAAATACGCCCTTATGAAGCAGCGCGTTCGCCATTGTGGGATCTCACTTTCGAAAAATCGTGCGTTTCCCGCAGTCACTG
>JBKPOL010000071.1:0-12184 GCA_046733075.1 Pseudomonadota bacterium
GGCGGGCATCGGGGAGATGCAGAAATTGCTCGTCATCTTCATCGGCTCGTTCTTCCAGATCGTCCTGATGGTCGCGATGACGGTCGGCTCGACCCGTCGGGATCTCGTGGAAGCGGCTTACACATTGGGTGCGAACGCCAAGGGCATCGTGCGCCGCGTGCTTTTGCCGAGCTCGGCGCCGGCTATCGCCGAAACGCTCCGTCTCGTTCTCGGGTGGGCATGGACCTACGTGATCGTTGCCGAGCTGATCGGCGCCTCGAGCGGCATCGGTCACATGATCACCGACAGCCAGGCGCTGCTCAACACTGGGCAGATCATTTTCGGGATCATCCTCATCGGCATCATCGGTCTCGTTTCCGATCTTGGCTTCAAGCAGGCGAACCGCGCGCTGTTCAGGTGGAATGCATGAACGGGATGCGATGAGCGAGGTACTCGTTCATGTGCGATGCATGAGCCGGTGCCATGAGCAGGTGCTCGTTCAGGCGCAATGCATGAACGAGATGCGATGAGCCAGGTGCTCGCCATCGACAACGTCTCGCGCACGTTTCCCGGCGTACGCGGAGGCCCGCCGATACAGGCGCTGTTGCCCGCATCGATTTCCGTCGCGGATAACGACTTCATCACGATCCTCGGCCCTTCGGGCTGCGGCAAGAGCACGCTGCTGCGCATCGTCGCGGGTCTCGACGTGCCGACGAGCGGAAATGTTCGCCTCGACGGGAACGTCGTGGCGGGACCGGGCGCGGACCGCGGCATGGTCTTCCAGAGCTACACGCTCTTCCCGTGGCTGACCGTCGTCGAGAACATCTGCTTCGGTCTGCGGGAGAAATCGACACCGCCCTCGCAGCAGGCGCGAATCGCGGCCCACTACATCGACCAGGTCGGACTGCGCGGCTTCGAGCACCATTATCCGAAGATGCTGTCCGGCGGCATGCAGCAGCGCACGGCGATCGCACGCGCGCTCGCAAACGATCCACGGATCCTGCTGCTCGACGAGCCCTTCGGCGCGCTCGACAACCAGACCCGCTCGTTGATGCAGGAACTGCTGCTGTCGATCTGGGAGAGCGAGCGCAAGACGGTGCTCTTCGTGACGCACGACATCGAGGAAGCGATCTTCATGGCGAACCGGGTGCTCGTGATGTCCGCGAGACCCGGACGGATCAAGGCGGAGGTGCCCGTTCCGCTCGCGCATCCGCGCCATTACACGATCAAGACGTCGCGGCAGTTCTCGGAACTGAAGGCCGAGCTGACCGAGCAGATTCGCGTCGAGGCGATGAAGAGCACGTGATGATCAATTCGACGAAGGGCGGTGTTTGCACCACGTGCGCGTGGACTTGTCGCGCGCCTGCCCCCATATACGGAACCGTTGCGCCGTCTCCGGGTCGGAGATCGGTCAGCTCCTTGAGGAAGCAGCACATGATCGCCCGCCCCATCCGCCACGCCCTGCTCGCAGCCATCGCGGCCTTCGCCCTTGCTCAGCCTGCGGCGGCATCCCCAGACGGCGCCGCGAAGGACGAAATCGATCACCTGCTCAATTTCGTTGCGACATCGTCATGCACGTTCGTGCGCAACGGGACGGAGTATCCGGGCGAACAGGCGCGGGAGCACCTCGCCGGGAAGTATCAGTTCGCCGGCAATCGGATATCGACCGCCGAGGACTTCATCAAGTATCTCGCGACCGGCAGCAGCATGTCCGGCGAGGCCTATCACGTGAAATGCGGCAACGCCGAAGCGCTGTCGGCCGTCTGGTTGACCGATGAGCTCGTGCGGTATCGAAAACTGCCGCACGCTCAGCCCGTTCGCGCAACGAACTGACGCTGCTACTCGCGCTATCGGAAGCGCGAGGACGTAACGAAGCGATCGGTCCGCGCAGCAGCTTTACGACGCGCGGCGCGCCATCGGAAAGCGTCGCGAGCGGGCGGAGCGCGAGGCGGCCCGCAGCGAGGCGCGAGATAGTACATGGACGTACAGCGAGCGCCGAGCGAGGACTCAACGAAGCGATCGGTCCGCGCAGCAGCTTTACGACGCGCGATCAGTAGCGAGCGCCGTTCTTTTGCCATCTCCACGCGTCGGCGCAGATGGCATCGAGATCCCGCGTGGGGTGCCAGTCGAGCAGCGCGGCAGCCCGGGAGATATCCGCGGAGCTTCCCGCCACATCCCCGGCCCTGCGCGGCCCCATGATTCGTGCAATCGATCTTCCGCACGCGCGCTCGAACGCGGCGATGACGGCCAGCACCGAGGTTGCCTGGCCGCTTCCGAGATTCACCGTCAGCGTGCCGGGCTTCGCTAGCACGTACTTGAGCGCGCGCACAAAACCGTCCGCGAGGTCCTGCACGTGCACGTAATCGCGCACGCCGGTGCCGTCCGCCGTGTCCCAATCGTCGCCATGCACGACCAGCTCGCTCGCCTCGCCCACGGCAACGCGACACAGTTGCGGGAACAGATGTGTTGGGCGGCCACGCGGCGCCTCGCCCATCATTCCGGATGAATGGGCACCCGCCGGGTTGAACTTGCGAACGATCCCGATGCGCCAGTTCGCATTCGCCCTTGCGAGATCGCGAAGGAAATCTTCGACCACACGCTTCGTTCTTCCGTACACATTCGCGGACTGCAGCGGCGTTTCCTCCGTCAGTCGCAGATCCGTGGCATCGCCGTACACGCTCGCCGACGAACTGAAGATGAGCGTCGCGACGCCGGCCTCGCCCATGACTTCGACCAGGGCGAGCGTGCCCGCGACGTTCGCATCGTAGTAGGCGAGCGGGCGCGCCTCGGACTCCGCGACATTCTCGAGCCCCGCGCAGTGCACGACCGCCGCAATCGGGTGGTCGTGGAACGCGGAGCGAATCGCGACCGCGTCGCGTACATCGGCGTTGACACAGGGAACCGGTCGGCCGGCGAGCGCTTCCAGCCGCGACCGGACGGCCGGCGTGCTGTTCGTGAAGTTGTCGAGAACAATGGGCGCGAAACCCGCCCGCGCCAGCTCGACGACGATATGGGATCCGAGGAAGCCGGCGCCCCCGGTTACCAGGACAGTGTCGGGCATGCTTGAATCGTACACGGTTTCACCGGCGATCCCATGCGGGCAACCTTGCAACCTGATGACGCTGTGGCACGTATGCCGCACTTTGGTGCATCACTCGCACTACGGCCTCGTCACAAGTTGCGTCCCGCTTGAAGGCGCACAAACAAAAAGCCGGGTGTCGCCCGGCTTTTCCTCCGTCGCGTGTCCCTTTCGGGGGTCGCGCGCCCTCGTGCCTAATGGTGTTTTCTTTCCGCGTTCCTCTACGCCGCCTGTGCTTCGTTGGCGGTCGCGTCGGGACGGTCAACCAGCTCGATCAGCGCCATCGGCGCCGCGTCACCTTGCCGCAATCCGAACTTGAGGATGCGCAGGTAACCGCCCGGACGTTCCTTGAAGCGCGGGCCGAGGTCGTTGAAGAGTTTGGTCACGACGTCGCGATCGCGCAACCGATCGAATGCAAGGCGCCGGTTCGCAAGCGTCGGTGTCTTGCCGAGCGTGATGAGCGGCTCTGCGACGCGGCGCAGCTCCTTCGCCTTCGGCAAGGTCGTCCGGATCGCCTCGTGCGTGAAGAGCGAGTTCGTCATGTTGCGCAGCATCGCGAGCCGGTGGGCGCTCGTCCGGTTCAGTTTCCGCAGTCCGTGGCGGTGACGCATGTTTTCCCTTGTCTCTTCTCCCAAGAATCGACGGGCTCCGCCCGCGATTCTTGGGCTAGCTTATCGGCTGAAAGTAGGGGTGCACTTTCGGCCGTCGGTTTTCACGGCCGATCCAACCCCGCCGGCGGCCAGTTCTCGAGCCGCATGCCGAGTGAAAGGCCGCGCGACGCAAGCACTTCCTTGATCTCGTTCAGCGACTTCCGGCCGAGATTCGGCGTCTTCAGCAACTCCGTTTCGGACCGCTGGATCAGGTCGCCGATGTAATAGATGTTCTCCGCCTTCAGGCAATTGGCCGAGCGCACCGTAAGCTCGAGATCGTCGACCGGACGGAGCAGCACAGGATCGACCTGAGGCGATGCACGCTCCGCGGAAGGCTGGTCCGTGCCCTTCAGATCCGCGAACACCGAGAGCTGCTCGACGAGCACGCTCGCCGCGTAGCGCACCGCCTGCTCGGGCTCGACGACACCGTTGGTCTCGATGTCGAGCACGAGCTTGTCGAGGTCCGTACGCTGTTCGACACGCGCCGACTCCACCGCGTAGCTCACGCGGCGCACGGGTGAAAACGACGCGTCGAGCAGGATGCTGCCGATCGTGCGTCCGCCTTCGGGTTTCGTGCGCATCGTCGCCGGCTGGTATCCGCGACCTTTCTCGACCTTGATCTCCATCTCGATCTTGCCGCCCGCCGTCAAATGCGCGATCAGGTGCTCGGGATTGATGATCTCGACGTCATGGTTCGGCTCGATGTCAGCGGCGGTAACCGGGCCTTCGCCGCTCTTCGACAGCTTCAGCATCACGTGCTCGCGGTTATGGAGCTTGAGCACGACGCCTTTCAGGTTGAGCAGCACGTCGACGACGTCTTCCTGCACACCGTCGAGCGCCGAGTACTCGTGAAGCACCCCGGTGATCTTCACCTCGGTGGGCGCGTACCCGGGCATGGACGACAGAAGCACGCGCCGGAGCGCGTTGCCAAGCGTGTGCCCGTACCCGCGCTCGAACGGCTCCATCACCACCTTGGCGTGAAACGGCGACATGCTCTGCACGTCGATGATGCGGGGTTTCAACAGAACGTTGCTCTGCATGCGTACCCTTTGGCTAAACGCCGATGAATAACAAATTGTCGACCGCGGTGAGCCGTGGTCGATCGGAACTTCGCGCGACCACGAGCCACTCGCGGTCGACTTTCAACCTATTTCGAATAAAGCTCGACAACCAGGCTTTCGTTGATGTCCTGCCCAAACTCGGAGCGATCCGGCGCGCCCTTGAACGTGCCGGTCATGTTCTTCGGATCGACCTGGACCCATGAAGGGAAGCCGACCTTCTCGGCGAGCTGCAGCGCGTCCTGGATTCGCAACTGCGACTTCGCCTTGTCGGTCGTGGACACGACGTCGCCCGCGCGAAGCACGGCGGATGGCACGTTCAAAACCTTGCCGTTGACCTTGATCGAGCAATGCGACACGAGCTGCCGCGCTTCGGCGCGGGTGGAACCGAGACCCATCCGATACACGACGTTGTCAAGACGCGATTCGAGCAGCTGCAACAGGTTCGTGCCGGTCGAGCTCTTGCCCTTCGTCGCTTCGGCGAAATAGCGGCGGAACTGCCGCTCCAGCACGCCGTAGATGCGGCGGAGCTTCTGCTTTTCGCGCAACTGCTTGCCGTAGTCCGACGTGCGCGCACCCGACTTGACGCCGTGCTGACCCGGCTTGGTGTCGAGCTTGCACTTGGAGTCGAGCGACCGACGCGCGCTCTTCAGGAAGAGGTCGGTCCCTTCCCGGCGCGCCAGCTTGCACTTGGGTCCGTTATAACGTGCCACGTTTAGCTCCTGCTTCTTGTGCTGGAAATCGCGAGGCTCGGCCTGCGGCGATCTTCAGGTAGTCAACCGGACAAAAGTAGGTCTGCACTCTTGTCAGAACAATCAGATTCGACGACGCTTCGGCGGCCGGCATCCGTTGTGCGGCACCGGCGTCACGTCTGAGATGCTGCTGATCTTGAGGCCGAGCGCGTTCAGCGCGCGCACCGCCGATTCGCGGCCGGGACCGGGCCCCTTGATGCGCACCTCGAGGTTCTTCACGCCATATTCCTGAGCGGCTCGACCTGCCGACTCCGCGGCGACCTGCGCGGCAAACGGCGTGGATTTGCGCGAACCCTTGAAGCCTGCGCCACCCGACGTGGCCCACGACAACGCGTTGCCCTGGCGATCGGTGATCGTGATGATCGTGTTGTTGAAGGACGCGTGGATATGCGCGATCCCTTCCGACACGTTCTTCTTGACCTTCTTCCGCGTGCGCGCGGCAGCCTGCTTTTGCGAGGGTTGTGCCATCGATGATCCTTGCCCGTAATTCGTTCGTTACTTCGTCACGCCCTTGGACAGCGCGACCGTGCGGCCCTTCTTCGGTCCCTTGCGCGTGCGCGCATTGGTGCGAGTGCGTTGTCCACGCACCGGCAGCCCCTTGCGGTGACGCACGCCCCGGTAGCAGCCGAGGTCCATCAGCCGCTTGATGCTCATCGTCACTTCGCGTCGCAGGTCGCCCTCGACGGTGAATTTGCCGATGTGCTCGCGCAGCTTGTCCATCTGCGCGTCGGTCAAATCCTTGATCTTCGAATCCGGGGCGACGCCCGCGGCGACGCAGATCGCCTTCGCGCGCGGACGGCCGATGCCATAGATCGCCGTGAGCGCGATCTCGGCGTGCTGGTGATTCGGAATGTTGACGCCTGCTATCCGGGCCATGTTTTGCCTATGTCTGTCGTTAACGTCGTCGGTGACGACGCGTCAGCCTTGCCGCTGCTTGTGTCGCGCATCGGCCGTGCAGATCACGCGCACGACACGGTTGCGCCGCACGATCTTGCATTTGCGGCAGATCTTCTTCACCGATGCCAGTACCTTCATGTCGTTCTCCTGATCGCCCTCATCGCGCCTTCAGCGGCGCGTCACCGGAGACGCCGCCGCATCTGATACCTGTCCTCTGACTTCTGACCCTGACACTCACTTCGCCCTGAACGTGATCCTCGCCCGCGACAAGTCGTAGGGGGTGAGCTCGACGGTCACCTTGTCGCCCGGAAGGATCTTGATGTAGTGCATGCGCATCTTTCCGGAGATGTGCGCGAGCACGACGTGACCGTTTTCGAGCTTCACGCGAAACGTGGCGTTCGGCAGCATTTCCGCCACCTCGCCCTGCATCGCAATCGTTTCTTCCTTCGCCATCAGCGCGTCGGCACTCCACCCTTGAAATTCGCTTTGCGCAACAGGCTCTCGTACTGCTGCGACATCAGGTACGCCTGGACCTGCGTCATGAAGTCCATCGTCACCACCACGATGATCAGAAGCGACGTGCCGCCGAAGTAGAACGGCACGTTCTTCCATGCGATCAGGAAGTTCGGGATGAAGCACACCACCACCAGGTACAGCGAGCCGATGAGCGTGAGCCGCAGCGTGATCTTCTCCAGGTACTTCGCCGTCTGATCCCCCGGACGGTAGCCCGGGATGAACGCACCGCTCTTCTTCAGGTTATCCGCCGTCTCCTTCGGGTTGTACTGCAGCGCCGTATAGAAGAAGCAGAAGAAGATGATCGCCGCCGCGTACAAAATCTCGTGCACCGGCTGACCCGGTCCGAGTGCAGCCGCCAGATCGCGGATCCAGATCGTGCCCTCGCCGCTACCCGCCCACTGTGCGAGCGTTGCCGGGAACAGGATGATCGACGACGCGAAGATCGGCGGGATGACGCCGGCCATGTTGATCTTCAGCGGCAAGTGCGAGCTCTGTCCCTGGTACACCTTGTTGCCCACCTGACGCTTCGCATAGTTGACCAGGATCTTGCGCAGCGCCCGTTCCACGAACACGACGAATGCCGTCACGAGGACGACCAATGCGGCAATGCCGATGATCAGCAACCACGAGTACGCGCCCGTGCGGCCCTGCTCGAGCGTCTGGCCGATCGCTCGCGGCAGTCCCGCGGCAATTCCCGCGAAGATGATCAGCGAAATCCCGTTGCCCAATCCGCGCTCGGTAATCTGCTCGCCGAGCCACATCAGGAACATCGTCCCCGTCACGAGCGTGATCGCCGACGTGACGCGGAACATGACACCGGGATCGACGACGAGCCCCGGCTGTGCCTCGAGTGCCGTCGAGATCGCGAACGCCTGGAAGAACGACAGCGCGAGCGTGGCGTAGCGCGTGTACTGCGTGATCTTGCGGCGGCCCGCCTCGCCTTCCTTCTTGAGCGCCTCTAGCGAAGGCACGATCACCGTGCAAAGCTGCATGATGATCGATGCCGAGATGTACGGCATGATCCCGAGCGCGAAGATCGAGAAGCGCGCGAGCGCGCCGCCCGAAAACACGTTCAGCAAGCCCAGTATTCCGCCCTGCTGGCCGCGAAACAGCTCATCCAGCACATTGGCGTTGATGCCAGGCACCGGAATGTGGGTGCCCACCCGGTAGACGATCAGCGCGCCGAGCAGGAACCACAAGCGGCGCTTCAGGTCGCCATACTTGTTGCCGCTCTTCTGCGCCGGATTTGCGATTGCCAATGGACTATCCTAAGTTGCGTCGCGCGCTTTGCGTTTCAAGCAAGGCTGCCGCCGGCGGCCTCGATCGCCGCCCTCGCGCCGGCCGTCGCCGTGAGGCCGGTCAACTTGAGCGCCTTGTCGAGCTTGCCGGTCTTGATGACCTTGGCCGTCTTCGCGCCTGGAGGCACAACGCCCGCGGCCTTCAATGCGAGGAGGTCGATCTCGGTAACGGGCATCCTGGCGAGATCCGACAACCGCACCTCCGCCGTGTCCAAACGGCTGCGTGACACGAACCCGCGCTTCGGCAAGCGCCGCTGCAGCGGCATTTGCCCGCCCTCGAAACCCACCTTGTGGAAGCCGCCGGAACGGGACTTCTGGCCCTTGTGACCGCGACCCGCGGTCTTGCCAAGTCCCGAGCCGATGCCGCGACCCACGCGCCTTCTTGCCTTGTTGCTGCCGGCAGCCGGTTTTATCGTGTTGAGACGCATCGCCGATCTCCGGAGTTACTCGCCCGCGACCGCGACGAGGTAATGAACCTTGTTGATCATTCCGCGCACGGCGGGCGTGTCTTCGAGCTCGACGGTATGGCGGAGGCGCTTCAGGCCAAGTCCGCGAACCGTGGCGCGATGATCGGCGCGGCAGCAGTTCGTGCCCTTCACCAGCGTGACCTTGAGTTTCTTCTTGTCTGCCGCCGTCGCTTCGTTCCCCTCGCTCATCAGGCCTCCAGAATCTCTTCGACTGTCTTGCCGCGCTTCGCCGCGATGTCAGCCGGTGCGTTGATCGCTTCGAGCGCATTGATCGTGGCGCGCACGACGTTGTACGGGTTCGTCGGGCCGTGGCACTTCGCGAGGATGTTCGTCACGCCCACCACGTCGAAGACCGCGCGCATCGCACCACCGGCGATCACCCCGGTGCCCTCGGAGGCGGGCTGCATATAGACGCGCGTCGAGCCATGGCGTCCGATCACCGCGTGATGCAACGTTCCCTTCTTCAAGCGCACCTTGACCATCTTGCGACGTGCCTGTTCCATCGCCTTCTGCACGGCGACCGGCACTTCCTTCGCCTTGCCCTTGCCCATGCCGACGCGACCGTCACCGTCGCCCACCACCGTCAGCGCGGCGAAGCCAAGGATGCGGCCGCCCTTCACCACCTTGGTGACGCGGTTGATCGAGATCATCTTCTCGCGCAGCCCGTCCCCGCGGTCATCCTGCTGCTGTGGTTGACGAGGGTTCGATCGTTGTTGTGCCATGAAGTTGAATCCTTGCTCAGAACTTGAGACCGCCCTCGCGGGCGGCGTCGGCCAGCGCCTTCACGCGGCCATGGAAGCGGAAGCCGGCGCGGTCGAATGCGACTGCGTCGATTCCCAGCGCCTTCGCGCGCTCCGCGATACGCTTTCCGATCACGGTGGCGGCGGCCTTGTTGCCCCCGTTCTTCACATCTTTGCGTACGTCGGCCTCGAGCGTGGATGCGCTTGCGAGCACCTTGTCGCCCTGCGGCGCGATGAGCTGCGCATAGATATGCGAGTTCGACCGGCCCACGGTGAGGCGCGTTGCGCGCTGCTCGGCTATGCGCACCCGGGTTTTGCGGGCGCGGCGGACTCGAGCTTCCTTCTTGTTCATAGACTCTCCGTCGAAAAGTGAAAACCTACTTTTCGCCGCTAAAGTGACCCGGCGACGCGGGCAAAGCCCGACGATTGCCGGCGGCAATGGCAGAAACCATCATTTCTTCTTGGTTTCCTTGAGCTTGACGCGCTCGTCGATATAACGGACGCCCTTGCCCTTGTACGGCTCGGGTGGCCGGTACGCACGGATTTCCGACGCCACCTGGCCGACCTGCTGCTTGTCGATGCCCGTTACGACGATCTCGGTCTGCACCGGCGTCGCGACCTTGACGCCCTTCGGCATCGAATGCACGACCGGATGCGAGTAACCGAGCGACAGGTTGATCTTGTCGCCTGCGGCCTGCGCGCGATAACCGACGCCGACGAGCGTCAACCGCTTCTCGAAACCCTGCGTGACGCCTTTCACCATGTTGGCGACGAGGGCGCGGATCGTGCCGTGAATCGCGTTGGCCTCTTCGTCCCGCGCCTTGAAGACGAGTTCGTCGCCGTTCCGTTCGATCGTGACTTCGGGACCGAGAGAGCGCGTCAACGTGCCGAGCGGTCCCTTGACGGAGATCTGCCCGGCCGCCAGCGACACTTCCACTTTCGGCGGCACCTGGACAGGGCTGTTACCAATGCGTGACATCCGTCTCTCCCGTCAGGCCACGATGCACAGGACTTCACCGCCGACGCCGGACGCGCGTGCTTTGCGATCCGTCATCACGCCGTGAGACGTCGACACGATGGCGATGCCGAGGCCGTTCATCACGCGCGGAATGTCGTCCTTGCTCTTGTAGATGCGCAATCCGGGCTTCGACACGCGCTCGATCTTTTCGATGACGGGTCGGCCCGCGTAATAGCGCAGCGCGATCTCGAGCTGCGGCTTCTGGGTCTCTTCGCCGGTGATCTTGAAGCCGTCGATGTATCCCTCGTCCTTGAGGACGTGGGCGATGGCGACCTTCACCTTGGACGCGGGCATGGCGACAACGGCGCGCTCGGTCATCTGCGCGTTGCGGATGCGCGTCAGCATATCGGCGATGGGATCAGTCATGCTCATGGGTCACTCGCTCCTACCAGCTCGCCTTGACGATGCCCGGGATCTCCCCGCGCATCGCGTATTCCCGCAGCTTGTTGCGGCCGAGGCCGAATTTGCTGAACACGCCGCGTGGACGACCGGTGATCGCGCAACGATTGCGCAGCCGGGTTGGATTCGCGTTGCGGGGCAGCGCTTGCAGCTTGAGTCGCGCGGCGAAGCGGTCCTCTTCCGAAATGCGTTGGTTGTCGACGATCGATTCCAGCGCAGCACGCTTCTTCGCGTACTTGGCGACGAGCTTCTCGCGCTTCTGCTGCCGGTTGATCAGTGCCAGTTTCGACATGGCAATCCTCTTAGTTCCGAAACGGAAACCTGAACGCGGCGAGCAGCGCCTTCGCTTCGGCGTCCGTCTTCGCGGTCGTGGTGATGGTGATGTTCATGCCCCGGATCGCGTCGATCTTGTCGTACTCGATCTCCGGGAAGATGATCTGTTCCTTGACACCCATGTTGTAGTTGCCGCGACCGTCGAATCCGCGTCCGGAGATGCCCCGGAAGTCGCGCACGCGCGGCAGCGCAACGGTGACGAGGCGGTCCAGGAATTCGTACATCCGCTCCTGTCGCAGCGTGACCATGCAGCCGATCGGATAGCCTTCGCGGATCTTGAAGCCGGCAATGGCCTTGCGAGCCTTGGTGATAACGGGCTTCTGACCGCTGATCTTCGTCATGTCGGCCACCGCGTTGTCGAGGATCTTCCGATCCGCAGTCGCCTCTCCCACCCCCATGTTCAGCACGACCTTCGAGATGCGGGGCACCTGCATCTGCGTCTTGTAACCGAACTGCTGCGTCAGTGAGGGCACGATCTCCTTGCGGTAGATCTCCTTCAGGCGCGCGGGCTGATGCGGCTGATCGGCCGCGTGCGCCATCTCGGGCGCCTGCTGACCCTTGGCCGGCTTCTCCGCCTTCGCCTGCTTGGGCTGCTTGTCGCCCGACCCCTGCTGCTTGTCCGGCTTCGGCGCCTTCTTGTCGCCTGATGCCTTCTTGTCGCCCGATGCTTTCTTGTCGCGCTTGTCGTCAGCCATTGATCTGCTCGCCATTCGACTTGAAGAAGCGCAGCTTGCGGCCGTCTTCCATCATCCTGAAACCGATCCGGTCCGGCTTCTGCGTGACCGGATTCCAGATGGCCACGTTCGAAACGTGGATCGGCACTTCCTTCGTGACGATGCCGCCCGGCTGGTTCTTCATCGGGTTCGGCTTCGTGTGCCGCTTCACGGTATTCACGCCGTTCACGATGACGTGGAAGTCATCGACGATCTGTGCGACGTCGCCACGCTTGCCCTTGTCGCGGCCAGCGATTACGACGACGTTGTCTCCCTTCCTGATCT
>JBKPOL010000072.1:0-2426 GCA_046733075.1 Pseudomonadota bacterium
CGAAAACGACCGTCCGCGGATGCATGGTCGCAGAGGCGCGGGTGATGTAAATGGGCTCGCCGTGCGCGAAGGCGTAGGAGGAGCCGTCGATGTCCGGCGTTCTGTCGAGCCGCCCTTCGCTCGCGACCAGGGCCGCATGAGCGCGTCGCCCGATTTCGCGCACGCCAGATGAGGGACGCATCCGGCAGTCCGCTACGGCACGATCGTCGTACCCGCGCCGCCGGCCAGCGCGTCGTACGTGCGATCGAGCGACGTGATGACGACCTTGCCGCCCCCGCGTGCGAGATAGCTCTGCGCCGCGGTGATTTTCGGCCCCATGCTGCCCGGTGGAAACTGACCTTCGTCGAAGTGTCGCTGCGCCTCGGCGACGGTCATCGTGTCGATCGGGCGTTCCGTCGCGCGTCCGAAGTCGAGCGCGACGCGGTCGACCCCCGTCAGCATGACGAGCGTCTCCGCGCCCAATTGCGCCGCAAGCAATGCACTCGTCAGATCCTTGTCGATGACCGCGGAGGTGCCGCTGTAGCCGCCGTTCACATCGCGAACGACCGGAATCCCGCCCCCGCCGCTCGCAATCGGGATCGTGTCGGCATTCAATAGCGCCTTGATCGCGGGTAGCTCGAGAATCGCGACCGGCGCAGGCGACGGCACCACGCGGCGATAGCCGCGCCCCGCGTCCTCGATGAAGCGCCAGCCATGCTCGCGCGCCAGGCGGTCGGCCTCGTCCTTGCCGAAAAAGCGTCCGACAGGCTTCGTCGGATTCGCGAACCCGGGATCGTCCGCACCCACCTCGACGCGCGTGATGATCGAGCTCACTGCGACGTCCATACCATGCCGATGCAGCGCATTTGCAAGCGTCTGCTGCAGCATGTAGCCCATTCCACCCTGCGAATGCGCGACGCAGATGTCCATGGGCATCGGCGGCAGCTCGTCCGCCGCCTTCGCCATGCGAAACAGGATGTTGCCGACCACGGGTCCGTTTCCGTGCGTGAGCACGAGCCGGTAGCCGGATTGGACGATGTTGACGAGATGCTCGGCCGCCGTCGCCATCAGCGCGAGCTGCTCCTCGGCGAGCCCCTTGATCGTCGGCGGATAACTCGCGTTGCCGCCGATGGCGATGACGACGATGCCGGCACCGGCAGAGCCGCCACGCGCGCGATCGCCCGCCGCGCGAGCGCGAGGCCGAGACGTGCGCGAGCGCAACACCCTGCTCAACGTGCACTCGCTGTGGGCGCTGCTTCTCGATCGTCCGCAACGATGGCGATGGCGCCTGCAAGGCGCGCAGCGCTCGTGCTGTCCGCTGCGATCAGCGCGCCGGCAGCGCGAAGAGCGGCCTGCTGCGTCGACAACGACTGCGGGTCGCGTTCGGTTCCGCAGACGAACGCGATGACCGGCAGGTGACGTCCCGCACGCGCCGCGATGGCCCTTGCCTCGGCGATCGCCGGCGCAAGCACGGCGGCCGGGTCGGGGTGACTGCCATAGCCGAGAACCACGTCCAGCACGACGACAGCCGTCGTAGGATCGCGCGCCTCCCGCGCCAGTTGCTCCACGCGCGTACCGAGGTCGATCATCGGGTGCGGCCGGCCAACCGTGTATTCATCGGCGCCGAAATCGGTGGCGCGATGCGCGTCTCCCGCCGTGCGGACGTCGCTGTCGATCGGCGCATTCGATTGCGTTCGCATGCCGAGCGCCAGCCACAACCATTGCGCCTCGATGGAGAACGTGCCGCCCGAATAGAGCCCGTGCACGAAACGCTGCGACGACGACAGCGCGCGCGCCTCGCGTTCCAACACGTCGCGATCGACGTCGTCCGTGACGCCACCGAGCGAATCGCCCGCGGCCAACGCGACGCCTGCGGCGGCGGCATCGCGCAGCGTGGCTACGGGAACCGCATTGGATGGCCAGGTCGTCCGGGCTCGATCGGCGCCGAGGAAGAGCACCACACATTGCTTGCCGGCGCGGGCGACATGGCGCAGCACCTCGTCCGCGACGGACTTTGCCGGCGGCTTCGACACGACAACGATTACGCGGGTGGACGCGTCGTCCGCCAGCAGGTCGATCGCCTGGCACATCGTCGCGCCACCGATCGCTTCATGCACATCGCGACTGCCCGTGCCGATGGCGTGCGAGATGCCCTGCCCCATTGCATCGATGCGGCACATCACTTCCTGCAATCCGGTGCCCGACGCGCCGACAAGACCGATCGGTCCACGGCGAACGACGTTCGCAAAGCCGAGCGGCACGCCGCGCAGGATCGCCGTGCCGCAGTCGGGTCCCATGACGAGCAACCGCTTGCACTTCGCAAGCCGCTTGAGCGCCCGCTCCTCCGCGAGCGGCACGTTGTCGCTGAAGATGAATGCGTGCATTCCCTGCTTCAGCGCCTTGAGCGCTTCGGCTCCCGCATAGGGACCGGGAACGGAGATCTGCAC
>JBKPOL010000073.1:0-6533 GCA_046733075.1 Pseudomonadota bacterium
CGGGTCACGGCGGCGGGGAGTCATCAAACCGGGCAGACTGCGGCGGTTCGCGCCGGACCGGTTGAACGAGACGCTCGATCGCTCGCCAGGCCGGGGACGGTAGCGCAATGATGCCGGTTTCATGCAGCAATTCGCGAGGGCCGATGTATATCGCGCCGATGTTCGCTGCTTGGATGCTCGCCGCTTCGTCGTATGCGTTTGCGCAGCAGACCAGCGACGAGGCGCTGCCCGACCGGCTGCCGCTCATTCAGACGACGATCGTCGAGTATCGCTGGACGTTTCTCGTGCCGGAGTGGGTCATCGAGCCGAGCACCGTGAGCGCGCGTGTGTATGCGCCTGCGTTGCACCCACAACGGATCGAGTTTGCGCTGCCCGAATGGACGAGTGAGCGACGCAAGATCGCCCGTGTCGCCGAGTTCACATGCAAGTATTCGGATCTGATGCTGCCGAACGCATGCCGGACAACGTGGCGCGACGTTTACATCGACGTTCCGGTGCCCGTCCTGCGCCACGACTCATTCGATGTCGACGTACCTCTATGGTCCTGGCAGGACGTTGCAACGACGGTCGATGTGGCGCGCCTCGTGTGGAAGGAGCAAACGCTGATCGTGAGCCTGCCGGCCGTAGCGCTTGCGAATGGCACGCGCTGATCTGACGGCGCATAGCGCATGCGATCGGCTCCGCACGGTACCGCGCTCCGTTGAACGCAACTTCGACGCGCACATGTTCTATCAAGGGAGATGGCATGACGGCACATACGTACAAGCTGCTGGAACTCGTCGGCTCGTCGACGAACAGCACGGATGAGGCAATTCGGAACGCGATTCAAAAGGCCGCGGCCACCATCAAGCACATCGACTGGTTCCAGGTGATCGAAACGCGCGGCCATGTGCAGGACGGCCGCGTCGCGCACTTCCAGGTGACGCTGAAAGTCGGCTTCCGCATCGAGCCCTGACGAATACCGCTCCGACCTGTCGATGGCGCGTGCGCGTTCGAGTGCGTCGCGCGGCCGCGGGTGCGGATGCGGGCCCGGTCAAACGAGCTTGCGCAGCGTGTCGGGGTTCTTGATGATCGCCTTCTGCCGCGCGGGCGGCGCGCCGTAAAGACCCGCCGGAGGATTCGTCTCGAGGCGCGCGCGAAGCGTCGGATCCGCGCACTGCGCTTCGAACGTTACCGCAACCCGCGCGCCTTCGACCGGGCCGAGCGTGAAGCACGATTGCGAAAGTTTGGCGTTGAGCGGCGCGAGGACGTCGGCGGCTACCGCATCGCTCGCGGCATCGGCCGCGGAAACCAGAAGCTCGTAGACACGCGGTCGCGCCGGCGGTCCGACGTGCGCGCTAATCACCGCGGGCAGGCCGAGGAGTTCGCGCGCGAAGAGATCCTCCCACGTGGCGTCGGGCATGCCGGTCACGACGAGCGCGATCTTCCGACCGCTGACGTTCACGTGCTGCAGAAAGAGCTCGCGGCTGAACTGATCGGCGACTCTGCCGCCGATGACGCGCAGCGCTTCTTCCTCGCTTGCGAAACTGCCGAGGCCCTGGGGCAGCGTCGTGTTGAAGTAAATCTCCTCGCCGGTCATCCGATTGGCGCACTTCACCGTCCACGACGACAGCGCGTACTTGGTGATCACCAGGCCCGAGGCCGCAAGGCGTGTCGACAGCCGCTTGACGCTCGCTTCGCCGGTGACGATGAAGTCCGCGCCGCGATTGTCTCCGGCCGCTGCATCGTCGGACCACGTTCTGAATCCGAACGACTTGATCCGCTCCTTCAGCACGTTTTCCGCAATGGAGGAGGGTTGCGGGGGTGCGTCCGGCTGATCGGCGTCGCGCACGGCGATGCGAACCGCCACGCGCGGGTCGCCATTTGCGCGAATCAGGTCGATGCGCTCGTCGCGAGACAACTGGTTCAGTGACCGCTGCACGGCTTTCACATTCACGATGGCCTGCGTCGTCACCGACATCAATCCGTCCTTGCCGAGCTGCGGCTGCTCCTCGCGGACGATCGTCCCGATGAAATCCGCGGGCCGTGCCATGAGACGTGAGCGCAGCACGTCGTAGTTCGACGCGAGCGACTTGCGATCGAGCAGCAGCACGAGCGCCTTCTCGACGAGCTGCTGCTTCGAATCCGAGCGCACGTCCGTCTGCAGCAGCGCCTTGTCGTTCGCATAGCGCGGGTCGGTGGGGTCGGCGAATCCGACGGCGGAGATCAGCATCGTCCCGGGTGCTACAGCCGGGGACGCCGTCGCGGCCTCGACGCCCGAAGACAAGGAAGGATTGGCGGCAGCCATCGACGACGCTGCCGTATTCGACAGCGCGCCCGTTGCGGCGCTGCCTGAAGGCTCGCCGGCTGCGACCGGGGCGGCTGTCACGCGTGCACCGACGCCGGCCGGAGGAGCGGACGGCGCCGCGCGATCGAACGCAACCGAAGCAGCCATGGTTGGCGCGTTGCCGCGCGGCCACAGCCACCACGTCGCGGCGAGCGCTGCAATGCCGATAAGCGCGATCGCAGCGACGATGGCGATTGCCGACGATTGCGATGGTTGCGGAGCCGGAAGCGGCGGCGGCACGGTCGGGGCGACTGCGCTGCGCGACGACGACGGCGACTCGATCGCGGCACCGCTGGGCAGCGTGGCGTCGGGGTCGGCGCTCGCTGTCGAGTAGGGAGACAACGCGGCGGGCATCGCGGCACGCAACGCATCCGCGAACGCCTGCGCGTTCTGGAAACGTTCGTCGGCACGCTTGGCAAGCGCCTTTCGGACAACGGCGTCGATGGAGGGAGGAAGCTGCACGTTGAGTGTCGACGGCGGCAGCGGTTCCTCCTTCAGCACTTTCTGCATCGTCGTCGTTGACGATCCGGCGAACGGACGCTCGCCGGTCAGGAATTGATACAGGATGACGCCCGTCGAGAAGATGTCCGAGCGTCCGTCGACCGGCAACCCCATGATCTGCTCGGGAGACATGTAGTTCGGCGTCCCGACCACCGTGCCCACTTGCGTGAGGTTGGACGACTCGATGTGGGCGATGCCGAAATCGGCCACCTTCACGGTGCCGTCGGCGAGCAGGAAGATGTTCGCGGGCTTGATGTCGCGGTGGACGACGCCGTGACGATGCGAGTACTCGAGCGCGGCGAGGATCTGCGCCATGATCCGCTCGATGTCGGCAGGACGAAAGCGTTCGTCATTGGCGAACGCCTCCTTGAGCTCGCGGCCATCGATGAATTCCATCGCGATGAACCACGTGCCGTTTTCTTCATCGCAATCGTAGATGGACACGATGTTCGGATGACTGAGGCGGCCCGCCGCCTGCGCTTCCCGCCGGAAGCGCGCAACGACGTCGTCCGGACGCTCGGTCGTGAGCTGGTCGGGGCGAATGGTTTTCAGCGCGACCCGGCGCTTGATCATCGGATCGAACGCCTCGTAGACGACGCCCATCGCGCCGCGGCCGAGCTCCCGCCGAATTTCGTACTTGCCGAGCTGAGTGATCATCGCGTCATTCCCGACTTGCCGCGCTTAAAACGCAACGCCGGCGCGTGCCGGCGTTGGCGGTTGTTGGCAGGTCCTCGCTTACTTGTACTTGCTGTCGATTTCCCACACGGATTTCTGCACCAGGCGCTGCACCATCGTGTCGAGCGACACGCCCCCCTGCTGCGACTGCGACACGCCGAGCACCGACGTCGACTTCGCGCCAACTTCCATCTTTTCCTCGGTGTAACCCTGGGCAAGCTGTTCCGTGGTCTCGGCGTTGATGATCTTGTAGCGCATGCCGATGATCCACACGCCGGTCGACTCGCCCGTATGCACGGATCCGACGGCGGCCTGCCCGACCGCGCCCGCGCGTGCACCGCCCAAGGATCCGCTGAACGCGCCAAGGGCGCCCGCGATGTTCCCGAGCGCGTGGCCATCGAATCCCTGTTGCGCGGCGGCAACCTGCTCGGTCTTCAGGATGTCGAACTTGACGACGTACTTGGTACTCTTGAGCTTGCCCATGCCGAGAAACTTCCGCGCCTGCTGCGGATCGCCAAGGTTGTAAGCGAGCTCGAACTCCTTCAGGACGGGACCGAGGTTCGAACGCTCGAGCACCTGGAAATTGGCCGCCGACAGCTCAACTTCTGCGAAGTCCGCGATACTGTTGGACGTGAACTTCTGCAGGAACGTCGCATTGCTGCTCTTGATCTCCCCCGGGATGACGACGAGTGCCGGTCCCTTCTTGCTCGCGTTGACGTATTCGACAGGCTTGTACACCGCCTGGTCGGCCGACTCATTCGCGCGCTGCGAGGTTTCGCTTCCCGCAGTCGGCGAGGGATTGCCGAAACGCGGCTGCGCAATCGCCGTGGATGTCGCCAGCGCGAGGACGACGGCGACAGGGAGTGCGACCTGACGACGAAAATTCTGTGCGTTCATCCTGTGTCTCCTGCGAATGTTCATGCGGCCGGGACGATCACTTCGCCCGACTCGCGTTGCGGCAATAGTCTGCGTAAAGAGCCGCAAGGACTTCGTCCGCTTTTTCATTGACGAGCGTCAGCGCCATCTGCTGCACGTCCGAGCCCGCGTAGGAAGCCGAGCTCGCTTCCTTGTCGGAAATCAGGCGCCCATTGCTGGACGTCAGCGTGAACCCCATATTCACTGCGACCTGATTCACCGCGATGATCGGATTCGGCGTGGCCTGTGCGGAGATCAGACCGCGCAGGATGAAGCTCGCACCGAGGCGGCGCGACGCGGACAGTGCGGCGTCCGGATCGTTGCGGAAGTACGCGTCGATCTCCGCCTGCGCGATCTGGCGGCGAATCTCCTCGGGTGTGTACGTGCGCAACCCCAGCGTCTGCAGCCGCTTGTTGATCGCCTGGTAATGCGGACCGTAATTCTGCTGGTGCGCCTCGATATAGCCATTCGATTGCCGCTCGCCGATGATGACCATGATCTTCTTGTTCTTGAGATCGGCGCGGCAAGCCACCGAGAGGTCATTCGCGATCCGCGCTTCGACCGCGTCGCGTTCCTGCTGCTGTTCGCGCTTCGCCTTCTCCTCGTCCTGCGAGAAGCTGAAGCGCTGCGCGTGCAGGGGCGTCGCGACGACGGCCGTCAGTGCGAGCAGCACGAGCGGCAGCGCGAGCCTGATCGGTGATCCCAGCAACACGGGAGGGTGGACGCCCAAAAGTCCAGTCGCGAGATTACTGCAACGCATGGCGTAAATCCACAGTCACCGCTTCCGTTTCCGCTAGGCGGCGCGCGGTGGCGCGCCGAATGCGAAAATAGTCACATGGACAACATGTTTCATCCGGCCGTCGAACGTTGGTTTCGGCAACAATTTCCCGGACCGACGACTGCGCAGGCGCGCGCCGGGCCCCTGATCGGGGCCGAGCGCAGCGTGCTGATCGCGGCGCCCACAGGGAGCGGCAAGACGCTCGCGGCCTTCCTGGCCGCGATCGACGCGCTCGTGCGCGAGGGAGTCGACGGGCGGCTCCGCGACGAAACCTCGGTCGTTTACGTGTCCCCGCTCAAGGCGCTATCGAACGACGTGCGAAAGAACCTCGAAGCGCCGCTCGCAGGAATCCGCGCGGAGCTTGCCGCAAGCAAGCTGCCGGACGCCGATATCCGCACGCTCGTGCGGACCGGCGACACGCCGCAGCACGAGCGCGCGAGCATGCGCAAGCGTCCTCCCCACATCGTCGTCACCACGCCCGAGTCGCTGTATGTGCTGCTCGGATCGCAATCCGGCCGCACGATGCTCGCGACGACGCGCACGGTGATCGTGGACGAGATCCATGCGCTCGCCTCGAACAAGCGCGGCAGCCATCTGGCCCTGTCGCTCGCGCGGCTGGAAGCGCTGGCAGGTCGCCCGCTGGTGCGCGTCGGCCTCTCGGCGACACAGAAGCCGATCGAGGAAGTCGCGCGCTACCTGGTGGGCACGCAACCGTCCACGCCGTGTGCAATCGTCGACATCGGGCATCGCCAGCAACGCGACCTCGCGCTCGAAGTGCCGGCGTCGCCGCTCGAGGCGGTGATGTCCAACGAAGTGTGGTCGCAGGTGTACGCGCGCCTCGCCGATCTGATCGGACAGCACCGGACGACGCTCGTGTTCGTCAATACGCGACGCCTGGCCGAACGTGTCACACGTCACCTGTCGGAGCTGCTCGGTGCCGCGCACGTGATGTCGCATCACGGCAGCATGGCCAAGGAGCTCCGTCTCGCCGCGGAGCAGCGACTGAAGAACGGCGAACTGAAGGCGCTCGTCGCCACTGCGTCGCTCGAGCTCGGCATCGACATCGGTGACGTCGATCTCGTGTGCCAGATCGGCAGTCCCCGCCGCATCGCGACGTTTCTGCAGCGCGCGGGTCGGGCCGGCCACACGGTGGGCGGGGTGCCGAAGGCCCGCTTGTTTCCATTGTCGCGCGACGAGCTCGTGGAATGCACGGCGTTGCTGCAATCGGTGGCGCAGGGCGAGCTCGACCGCGTCACCATTCCCACGGCTCCGCTCGACGTGCTCGCTCAGCAGATCGTCGCTGAAGTCGCGGCGCGCGAGTGGAGAGAGGATGCACTC
>JBKPOL010000074.1:0-2937 GCA_046733075.1 Pseudomonadota bacterium
GCGTCAACAGCACGATCTTTTCGCAATCGGGGGGCTCGATGGGCATCGGCTTCGCGATTCCCGTGTCGCTCGCGCGGACGGTGCTTTCACAGATCATCAAGGACGGCGTCGTCACGCGCGGCTGGCTCGGCGTCGAGCCTCAGGCGCTTACCCGCGAAGCGGCGCAGGCGCTCGCGCTTGCGCGCACCGACGGCGTGCTCGTGCGCGCATTGCAGCCCGATGGTCCAGCGGATCGCGCAGGAATCCAGGTGCGCGATGTCGTGGTGGAAATCGCCGGGAAGCCGACGCCCGACGTGCCGCAGCTTCTCGCTCGGATCGCGGAGCTTGCACCCGGCTCGAACGCGAAGATCAAGGTCGTGCGCGGCGGCAAGCCGCTCGACGTGGACGTCGTCGTTGCGCGGAGACCACGCATCGAGACGCCGTAACGCGCTACTTCGCCTGCTCCGTTCCTTCGTCGGCGCTGCGATTCCCGCGCTACTTCGCCGGCTCCGTTCCTTCGTCGGCGCCCTGCGGTTCCGGCACGGTGACAAGCCGCGCAAGCTGCAATCCGAGCTCGTAGAGCAGCCACAGCGGGACGGCGAGCAGGCACTGCGAGATCACATCGGGCGGCGTGAAGATGGCGCCGACGACGAACGCGCCGACGATCACGTAGGGCCGGATGGACTTCAGCTTGTCGAGCGGCACCACGCGCATCCGCACGAGCACGACGACGACCACCGGCGTCTCGAACGTGAGCCCGAACGCGATGAACATGGTGAGCACGAACGACAGGTACTTGTCGATGTCGGTCATCATCTGCACGCCGGCGGGGGTATAGCCGGCGAAGAAGCCGAACGCGACGGGAAACACAAAGAAATACGCGAATGACATCCCGAGCGCGAAGAAGAAGCAGCTCGACACGAGAACGGGAAGCACGAGCCGCTTCTCGTGCTGGTACAGACCGGGCGCCACGAACGCCCACGCCTGCCAGAGCACGTACGGCAGGGCGATCAGGAATGCTGCCATCAGCGTGACCTTGAGCGGCACCAGAAACGTCCCCGTCACGTCGGTCGCGATCATCGACGACCCTTGTGGAAGCACGCGCAGCAGCGGCTGCGCAAGCAGCGCGTAGATGTCCTTGGCGAACGGGAAGAGCACGACAAGCACGACGACGATGGCGATGATCGAGCGCATCAGCCGGCTGCGCAGCTCGATCAGATGCGACATGAACGATTCCTGCGTGTCTTGCGGTTCGCTCATCGATCGCTAAACGAGTGAATAGGGGGAGTGACGGTGCAAGGCCCGTTGATCATGCGTCCGCCCAGCAGGGCGCTATCCGGCACGGCAAGCGGAGGAACCCTTGCCGGTGCGCGCGTCATCGGCATTCAGATCTTGTCGAAGCCGGGCAACGCCGACTGACGACCGGCTTCGGCGCCGGGTGATTGCCCGGAGGGAACGGGGGTATCGGATGCCGACCCCCCCGCCGCGGCGGTCGGCGGAGCTCCGTCCCGGCCGGAGGCCGGCGGCGGACTGTCGCTCGTCGTACCCGCCTGATTCAACTCGCGCTCGACGTTGCGAATGCCGGCCTGCACATCGCTTGCCGCCGTCGTCACGGAGTGCTGGAACTCCCGCGCCGCCCCCTGCATCTCGCGCTGCAGCTTGCGCAACTCGTCGAGCTCCATCTCGCGATTGATGTCGGCCTTCACCTCGTTTACATAGCGCTGCAGCCGGCCGAACAGGTGCCCGAGCGTGCGCGCCGTCTTCGGCAGACGCTCGGGGCCGATCACGACCAGAGCGACAACGCCGATGACGACGATTTCCGAAAAGCCGATGTCGAACATGGGACGTTCAGACCGCGCACGACCGCGAATTCGCGAGCAAGCGGATGCCGCCGGCGCTCGCGCGTCACACTTTGGTCGAGGATTCCTTGCGCACTTCGCCCTCGAGCGTCCGCCCGCTGACCTGGGACGGCGGTTCGTCGGCGGGCGGCGCTTCCTCCGACTTCATGCCTTCCTTGAAGCCCTTGACGGCGCCGCCAAGATCCTGGCCGATGTTGCGCAGCTTCTTCGTGCCGAAGATCAGCACGACGACAAGCAGCACGATCAGCCAATGCCAGATGCTCAGACCACCCATCGTTTCCTCCGGTGCGTTGTCACGCTCACTTCCGCACGATCATGGGCCCGAGCGGGTCGGGACCGCCAATCACGTGCACGTGGACGTGCTTCACGTCCTGTCGGCCGACGCGGCCGGTGTTGACGATCGTCCGAAAACCGTCGTCCGCCCCCTGCTCGCGGGCGAGTCGTCCCGCAAGCGTCATGATGCGGCCCAGCGTCGGCGCGTCCTCGGCGGTTACGTCGTACAGGCTCGGCACGTGCTTTTTCGGGACGAGCATGAAATGCACCGGCGCAATGGGCTGGATATCATGGAACGCCAGAACCTCGTCGTCCTCGTACACCTTGCGGCTCGGCACTTCGCCGCGCACGATCTTGCAGAATATGCAGTTCGAGTCGTTCGCCATGGGGATGGTTCGCTTCCGGATCGCGCGTGGAAATCAGGGGCGGGCCGCCTTTTCGGCGTGGCCGGATACACCCTCCCGGCGCGCCAGTTCGCGCAGCACGTCCGCAGGACCCAGGCCGTGGCGCGCGAGCAGAACGAGGCAGTGAAACCACAGATCGGCCACTTCCCCGGTCAAGCGGATCTTATCACCGTCCTTCGCGGCCATGACCGTCTCTGTCGCCTCCTCGCCGATCTTCTTCAGCACTGCATCCTCGCCCTTGGCGAGCAGGGCGGCTACGTAGGAGTCGCGGGGGTCGGCCGACTTGCGGCGCTCGATCGTCTCGGCGACGCGCGCGAGCACGTCGTCCGTGGGGTCACTCGTGGCCATACACGGTATTCGGATCCTCCAGCACGGGCTCGACGGTGTGCCATTTCCGGTTGTCCAGTCGGCGATAGAAGCAT
>JBKPOL010000075.1:0-2405 GCA_046733075.1 Pseudomonadota bacterium
ATGTTCGAGGAGCAGGTCGGCTGGGCGGTCGATGCCGGCGTCGACTTCGTCATCGGTGAGACCTTCAGCTATGCGCAGGAGGCGCTGATCGCGCTCGATGTCGTCAAGGCTGCCGGCCAGGTGGCCGTCATCACGCTCGCCATGCACCAGGCAGACGTCACGCGCGAGAACTGGACGGTCGCCGACACGTGTAAACGTCTCGCCGATGCCGGCGCGGACGTCGTCGGTCTCAACTGCATCCGCGGCCCGGAAACGATGATGCCGCTGTTGCGCGAAGTCCGGGCCGCGGTCAAGACGCACGTCGCCGCGCTGCCCGTACCTTTTCGGACCCACGAGCACGAGCCGTCGTTCCAGTCCTTGCGCGATCCGCATTGGCGGGGCGCACCCGGGAGCCGCCCCTTCCCGGTTGCGCTCGACCCGTTCACGTGCAATCGTTTCGAGATCGCTGAATTCGGTCGCGACGCCTATGCGCTGGGGATCCACTATCTCGGCGTGTGTTGCGGCGCGGGTCCGCATCATATTCGGGCGCTGGCCGAGGCGGTCGGCAAGCATCCGCCCGCGAGCAGGTATTCGCCCGACATGTCGAAGCACGCGTTCCTCGGCTCGCACGAGCGCATTCGGCAGGTGCAGAAGGAATACGCCGACAAGCTTTGAGCTTTCATGCGCGGCGCTGCCGCGAAGGCGCTCGTAAGGCATCGGGCGCGGCACGTTCGTCATGCCGGCGTCTCAGCGCGACGGCTCCGCGCTCGTCGCTTGGCCGGTGCCCATACACTTCCCGGTAGCACCGGCTGAAGTGCGACGCGGACGCGAATCCGCACGCCACAGCGACGTCGAGAATCGGCTTTGTGGTCTGCAGCAGCATCGTGCGCGCGCGGTCCAGACGAAGCTTCAGGTAATACCGGCTGGGGCTTGCGCGCAGGTACTTCGCGAAGAGGCGTTCGAGCTGGCGCGGGGAAAGCTGCACGTCGGCCGCAATCTCGTGCACGGCGCGCGGCTCGTCGCTAGCGCGTTCCATCATGCCGATGGCGGCGATCAATTTCTCGTTCGCCACCCCCAGACGCCCCTGGAGCGCCATGCGTTGCGGATCATGCGTCCCGCGAATGCGCGGGTGAATGAACTGCTCGGACACGTCGTTGGCGAGCGTGCGCCCATCGCGCTCGGCGATCAGGTGCAGCATCATGTCGAGCGCCGCCGTCCCGCCCGAACACGTCCGGCGGTTGCCATCGACGACGAAGATGTCGGAAGTCGTGCGGATGCGCGGGAACTGTTCTGTGAATGCCGCGAGGCTCTCCCAGTGGAGCGCGCAGCGTCGTCCATCAAGCAGTCCCGCGCGGGCGACGACGTAAGGTCCGAGGCTGATGCCGCCGAGTGCCGTGCCGCGCCGCGCAAGCGCGCGCAACCACTTCGCCAACGGGGCATCATCCGCACCGGCGTCCCGGGTGCCGGCGCAGACCAGCAGCAGATCGAGCGCCGCTCCATCATCGAGGGCCGCATGCACGGCGATGTCAACGCCATTGCTCGCGCGGACGGGCGCGCCGTCACGCGAATACAGGCGCCAGTCGAACAGCCGCTCGGCGCGCAACCGGTTTGCCGAACGCAGCGGCTCGATCGCGGAGGCGAACGCCATCATCGGAAACTGCGGAACCAGGTAGAAACCCACGACGTAGGGCGGCCGCGCCGCACGCATCGGCGGTGCGACCGACGGAAGACGCGTGCGACCGGTCGGCGAGCGACGGCGCGTGCCTCGCACGGGTGCTGCCTTTCCGCGGCTTCGCACAATCCTGCTCATGGTGAACGGGTCGGCGTTCGCGGATCGACGTCGTAGTAGTCCCCCGCGTCGTCGACGTGGATCTGCAGCGTCGTCTTGAGGCCGGTCGGACCATCGAGCGTTCCGGCCGCGATCGAGATGGTCTCGCGCCCGCACGCCTCCCAGAACAGCGACGCGCCGCATTCGCAGCAAAAGCCGCGCCGCGCAATATCGGACGATGCGTACCATCGCAGCGTGCGGGTCTCGACGAGCCGAAGCGCGTCCTTGCGCGTCGCCGTATACGCGCCGACGTGGCCGTGCGTCTTCCGGCACATCGCGCAATGACACACGACGATGTCGCGCAGCGGTCCGGCCACCTCGTAACGGACACCCCCGCAGAGACAACCGCCGCGGGCGGTGACGGGTGCACCGGTGACCGGAGCGCCGGTCGTCATGACGTCGGATCCTCCTTCTGATCGGTCGTCCGGGATGCGCCGGCAGGTGCCTTCGATTGCAGCAGTGCTTCGAGTGTCGCCGGATCGACGGGCTTGACGAGGTGCTCGTCGAATCCCGCGTTCCGCACCCTTCGCCGATCCTCCTCCTGCCCGTAGCCAGTGAACGCGACCAGGACGGTCGGGGCCTGACAGGCTTCGCTGCG
>JBKPOL010000076.1:0-8224 GCA_046733075.1 Pseudomonadota bacterium
TCGCCGGAACAGCTGCGCAAGCTTGCGCGCGTGCTCGAAACGACCCCGCAGCAGCTCGCGACTCGCTTGCATGGCGATGGAGAATTCGCATTCGTCGCACGGCAGCTCGCTCCCGAAACCGCGGAGCGCGCGCTGGCCCTCGGCATCAACGGGCTCTACGAGCAGAACGAGTACCGCCGCTACTATCCAGGGGGAGAGGTGACGGCCCAGGTGATCGGCTTCACCGGCGACAGGGACGCCGGACAGGAAGGCATCGAACTCGCTCAGCAGGCGTGGCTCGGCGGTGCGGCCGGGAGCCGCCGCGTCATCATCAATCGTCGCGGCGAGATCGTCGAGGACGTGGCCGCGATCCGCGCCCCGCAAGCCGGGCGAGACCTCGCGCTTTCCATCGATTCGCGCCTGCAGTATCTCGCGTTTCGCGAACTGCAGGCGGCGATCGAGCGCAACAAGGCGAAGGCAGGAGGGCTCGTCGTCATCGATGCAAGGTCGGGCGAAATTCTCGCACTCGCCAACTCGCCCACCTACAACCCGAACCGGCGCGACAAGATCGCACGCGAGAAGATGCGCAATCGGGCGTTGACCGATACGTTCGAGCCCGGCTCGACGATGAAGCCGTTCACGATCGCCGCCGCGCTCGAAGCGGGCAAGGTGCGTCCCGAATCCGTCATCCACACGGAAGCCGGCGAGCTCACGATCGGCAAGAACACGATTCACGATGCGCACCGGGCCGGGCCGCTGACCGTCGAGCAGGTCATCCAGAAATCGTCGAATGTCGGGGCAGCCAAGATCGCGTTGTCGCTGCCTTCCGTTACGCTGTGGAAAATGTTCTCGGAAGCGGGGTTCGGAACGGCACCCGCGACGGGCTTTCCGGGGGAAGTCGCCGGACGCCTTCGAGCGCCTTCGACGTGGAAGCCGATCGAGCAGGCGACGATGTCGTACGGACACGGCCTCTCCGTGAATCTGGTGCAGCTCGCTCGCGCGTACACAATCTTCGCCGACGACGGCGAGTTGAAGCCGGTTGGGCTCTTCAAGAACGATGGTGCGGTGGCCGGGCGTCCGGTCGTATCCGCAACCACCGCGCGGGCGGTGCGTCACATGCTCGAGCTCGCGACGTTGCCCGGCGGCACCGCGCCGCAGGCGCAAGTCGCGGGCTACCGCGTCGCCGGAAAGACAGGAACCGCGCGCAAGATCGAGGGCCGCGAATACACGCACAAATACGTCGCGTCGTTCGTCGGCATGGCGCCCGCATCCAATCCGCGATTGATCGTCGCCGTCATGATCGACGAACCCACTGGTTGCGACTACTATGGTGGAAGCGTTGCGGGCCCCGTGTTCTCGAGCGTGATGGGTGCGGCGCTGCGGATGCTCGGCGTACCGACCGATGCGCCTGTCGACAACGTCGTGCTTCCACCCCCCGGCGCCCGCGTTCACGAAGAAACATGAGCGGCGCCGCCACCACCAGTGCGCAGACCCGGCTGATGGCCGCGCAGGCGGAAGCGCTCGTTGCGCGCTTCGGCCCGTTCGCGGGCATTACCTCGGACAGCCGTCGCATCGCACCACAGTTGGCTTTCGCTGCTTACCCAGGAGCGGTGCGTGACGGTCGCGCATTCATAGGCGATGCGATTGCTCGCGGTGCGGCGGCCATCCTGTTCGAAGCGCGGGGGTTTGATTGGAACGCCGGGTGGCGCGTGCCGCACGCCGCGATCGCGGACCTCAGGTCGCGGCTCGGATTCATCGCGGCGGCCGTGTACGGTCGTCCGTCGCAACGGCTGTGGATGATTGGCGTTACGGGCACCAATGGCAAGACGTCGTGCTCGCATTGGACCGCACAGGCCCTGTCGAAATGCGGACGGCGGGCGGCGGTGATGGGTACGCTCGGTAATGGCTTCGTTGACGCTCTCGCGCCATCGGACAATACGACGCCGGACGCCTGCGTGACACAGGAACTGCTCGCCCGCTTCCTGCGGCAAGGGGCGGCCGCTGTCGCGATGGAGGTGTCTTCCCACGGTCTCGATCAGAGTCGGGTCAACGGCGTGGCGTTCGACGTCGCGCTGTTCACGAACCTGACGCGCGATCATCTCGACTACCACGCGACGATGGCCGCATACGGCGACGCCAAGGCGCGCCTGCTGCAGTGGCCCGGTTTGCACTGCGCCGTGATCAACATGGGCGACGCATTCGGACGCGAACTGATCCGGCGCGTGCGTGCGGCTCGTCAGCGCGTCATCACTTATGGGGCGGATGGCGCGGACGTCGTGGCAACTCGCGTTGTCGCTTCGACGTCGGGGATGACGATCGACGTGGCGACAGCGCACGGCAAGGGAACAATCGAATCTTCGCTCGTCGGCGAGTTCAACGTACAGAACCTGCTCGGAGTCCTAGGCGTGCTGCTCGCGAGCGACATCGGGCTCGACGCAGCCCTCGACGCGCTCGGCCACGTCACTGCACCGCCGGGCCGGATGCAGCGACTCGGCGGCGGCAGCCAACCGCTGGTCATCGTGGACTACGCGCACACGCCCGACGCGCTCGCGCAGGTGCTGCGCGCAGTGCGGCCTGCGCTGCAGGAGGGCGGTCGTTTGATCGCGGTGTTCGGCTGCGGCGGAGACCGCGATCGCGGCAAGCGTGCGGAAATGGCCGCGGTTGCCGCTCGCTTCGCGGACCGGGTGATCGTCACGACCGATAACCCGCGCACCGAAGATCCCCGGCGCATCGCGGACGACGTCATCGAGGGCTTCCGGGGCGTGCGTACCGAATGGGGCGTGGATCTCGATCGCGGAAGCGCAATCGAGCGCGCGCTCGACGATGCACAAACCGGCGACATCATCGTCGTGGCAGGGAAGGGTCATGAGGACTATCAGGAAACGAACGGTAAGCGGATTCCTTTTTCCGACGCTCGCTTCGTGGCGGCTGCACTTGCGCTCCGGACGGACCAATGATGGATACGGCGATCGCCGCACGCGCGGTCGGTGGCTCCGTGATCGGCGCCGCCGTTCCTTTCGTGCGCGTCACGACCGATACGCGCGCGCTGGCGCCCGGCGATTTGTTCGTCGCGTTGAAAGGTGAGCGGTTCGACGGTCACGATTTTGTGGCACAGGCGCTCGCGCGCGGCGCGGCCGCGGCGCTCGTCGAACGCAGCCGGGCGTCATCCATGCGGGGCAACCTGATCGCCGTCGATGACCCGCTGCGCTCGCTCGCGGCACTCGCGACATTCTGGCGAGCGAGATTCGACATTCCCGTTGCGGTGGTTGTGGGAAGCAACGGCAAGACGACCACGAAGGAGATGATCGCTGCCGTGTTCCGGTCGGCCGAGGGCAGCGACGCCGTGGCGGCAACGCCCGGTAATTTCAACAATGCGATCGGACTGCCGCTTGCCATCCTCTCGATGCGCAGCGCGCATCGACTGGCCGTCTTCGAGGTCGGCATGAATCACCGCGGTGAAACCCGCGAGCTCGCGAACATCGCGCGGCCGACGATCGCGGTGGTGACGAACGCGCAGCGCGAACACCAGGAATTCATGCAAAGTGTCGATCATGTCGCCGCCGAGCACGCCGATGCGATCCATGCGCTCTCGCCGGGCGGAACAGCGGTCATCAATGCAGACGATCCTCGCGCAGCCGTATGGCGTAGAGCTGCCGCGAAGGCGAACGCGCGCATATCGACCTTCGCGCTCGATCATGCCGCCGACTTTCGCGCGCGTTTCGAAAGCGAAGGAGACGGCGAAGCGATGGAGCTCTACACGCCGGCCGGCGACGCGCGCGTCCTGCTAAAGGTGCCCGGTCGCCCCATGGTGCGCAATGCGCTCTCTGCCGCCGCAGTGGCGCATGCGGCGGGCCTTACATTGACGGCGATCGTGGACGGCCTCGCCGCCTTTCGACCCGTGCGCGGGCGGCTCGCGACTTCGGTGACACCGACGGGCCTGACCGTGATCGACGATACGTACAACGCGAACCCCGATTCGATGTGCGCCGCCATCGACGTCCTCGCCGTGCGGCCGGCTCCCCGCTGGCTGGTCATCGGCGACATGGGTGAAGTCGGCGCCGCCGGACCGGAGTTTCATCGAGAAATAGGTGCCTACGCGCGCGCCGCCGGTGTCGAGCGAATGATCGGCGTAGGCGAGCTTGCGCGTGAAGCCGTGGAAGCCTTCGGTGCGGGTGCGGTGCACTTCCAAAGCGTCGACGATCTGGCACGGGGCGTGGCCGCGGAAGCCCAGGCGGGCGTGACGATCCTCGTGAAGGGATCCCGGTTCATGCGGATGGAACGCGTCGTCGACGCATTGCTCGGACAGGCGCGGGGAGGCGCGCACTGATGTTGCTGTGGCTCTCGGAACTCCTCTCGCGCGACGTGCGTGCGTTCAACGTCTTTGGCTACCTCACGCTACGGGCAGTGCTGGCAACGATGACGGCGCTCGTCATCTCGTTCGTCATCGGACCGCGGATGATTGCGTGGCTCACCAAGATGCGCATCGGACAGTCGGTGCGCGACGACGGGCCACAGACACACCTGATGAAAGCCGGAACGCCGACGATGGGCGGGGCGCTGATTCTCGTGTCGATCGCGGTCACGACGCTATTGTGGGCGGACCTCGACAATCGCTTCATATGGGTCGTGCTGCTGGTGACGCTGGGCTTCGGCGCCGTGGGCTGGGTCGATGACTGGCGCAAGGTGGTGGCGCGCAATCCGAAGGGGTTGCCCGCGCGGGCGAAGCTCGCCTGGCAATCGCTGATCGCGCTCGTCGCAGCCGTTTATCTCGCGTTCTCGGTCTCGGCACCGGACAACGCAACGTTCGGGCAGTTGTTGCTCGCGTGGGCCAAAACGGGATTCAGCATCGGCCTCACGCCGAAGGCCGACCTCATCGTTCCCTTTTTCAAGACGATCTCGTATCCGCTCGGCGTATGGGGGTTCATTGCGCTGTCGTACTTCGTCATCGTCGGCACGAGCAATGCGGTCAACCTTACCGACGGGCTGGATGGCCTCGCAATCATGCCCACCGTGATGATCGGCGCCGCGATGGGCATCTTCGCGTACGTGAGCGGCAACGCCGTCTTTGCGCGCTATCTCGGCTTTCCTCACATACCCGGCGCGGGTGAGCTGGCGGTCGTGTGCGGCGCGATCGGCGGCGCGGGACTCGGCTTTCTCTGGTTCAACGCGTACCCGGCGGACGTGTTCATGGGCGACGTCGGCGCGCTCGCGCTCGGCGCCGCGCTCGGCGCAATCGCGATCATCGTGCGTCAGGAAATCGTGTTGTTCATCATGGGCGGCGTCTTCGTCGTCGAAACGCTTTCCGTGATGATCCAGGTTGTCTCGTTCAAGACCACGGGGCGACGGGTGTTTCGAATGGCGCCGCTGCACCATCACTACGAGCTCAAGGGATGGAAGGAAAACCAGGTCGTGGTGCGCTTCTGGATCATCACGATGCTGCTCGTGCTGTTCGGCCTTTCGACACTGAAGTTGCGATGAGCGCGCCGGGCAGGCTAAGCCGAGCCGAGGCTCGAAGGGCGCGGCGGCGCGCGATTCGCACGAGGGCGACGTGCGGTCGCTCGGCAGACATGAGCAGTCCAAGGAGGGCGAGGAGATGAGCGTGCCAAGCAGAAGACCAGGCGAGCGAGGGGCCAGGAAACGATGAACCTCCGTTATCAGGGCCGCCGCGTGGTCGTACTCGGGCTCGGCATGACCGGGCTGTCGCTCGTCCGCCATCTGGCGCGACAAGGTGCCGACGTGCGCGTGGCCGATACGCGAACCGATCCGCCAAACCGCGATGTCCTCGCCCGCGAGTTGCCGCACGTGTCGGTGGAGACGGGTGCGTTTTCCGACGCGACGTTCGACGAAGTGGACATGATCGCGATCAGTCCCGGCGTCGATGCCCGCGACCCCGCGATCGCTGCCGCGGTCGATGCGGGCGTGCCGGTCGTCGGCGACGTCGAGCTCTTCGCGCGTGCGCTGCCGGCCGATCAGAAAGTGCTCGCGATCAGCGGTACCAACGGCAAGACCACCGTTGCCTCGCTCACGGGGACGCTTACACGCGCGGCCGGGCTGTCCACCGTCGTTGCAGGCAACATCGGCCTGCCTGTGCTCGATGCGCTCGCGCAGCACGACGCAGGCGAACCCTGGCCGGACGTATTTGTCCTCGAGCTCTCGAGCTATCAACTCGAAACCACCGCGAGCCTCGAAACGGTCGCCGCGGCTGTGCTCAATCTTTCAGCGAATCACATGGATCGCTACGCGGCGCTCGCCGACTACGCGAGCGCGAAGGCGCGCATTTTCGAGCACGCGACCGTGCAGATCCTCAATCGCGACGATCCGATCGTCCGCGTGATGCGCCTTCCCGGACGGACGGTTCAGACGTTCGGTGCAACCGTTCCTCTGTCCGAGGAGGAATGGGGACTCGTCGAGCGGCCGGACGACACATGGCTCGCCCGAGGCGGCGAGCTCATCATGCAGGTATCAAGGCTCGCGCTCGTTGGACGGCACAATGCACTGAACGCGCTTGCCGCGCTCGCGCTCGCATCATCGGTGGCGAAGATCGGCCGCCCGGTCCTTGATGCGCTCGCGCAGTTCCGGGGGCTACCGCACCGCATGACGCCGATTGCGAATGCGGGCGGGGTGCTGTTCGTCGACGATTCGAAAGGTACGACGGTCGCGGCAACGCAAGTCGCGCTCGAAGGCATCGGTCGTCCCGTCATCCTGATCGCCGGCGGCGACGGCAAAGGCCAGAGCTTCTCGCCGCTCAAAGCGAGTGTCGACCGCGCGTGTCGCGAGGTCCTTCTGATCGGTCGCGACGCACTGCAGATCGCACGCGCGCTCGCCGGTTCGCGCGTGCCCGTCGAGAACGTCGGGACGCTCGAAGCGGCCGTCGCGCGCGCGACCGACATTGCGAAGGCAGGGGATGTCGTGCTGCTTTCACCCGCTTGCGCAAGTCTCGACCAGTTCCGCGATTACGTCGAGCGCGGCACGCGCTTCAATGAACTCGTGAAGGCGGCGCTTGCCGCCGGCGTCGATGCGTAAGCGCCTTACCGCAACCGCTTCGGTGGTCAGGCTGCCCCTGCGTCCGCTGCCGCGGGAACCGCGAACCATGCTGTCGTTCGACAGCTCGCTTGCGTGGTCCGCGCTGCTGCTGCTCGCGATCGGCCTCGTGATGGTGTATTCGGCATCGATTGCAATGGCGGAAGCGTCGGCACACACCGGATATCGAGCCTGGTATTTCCTGGCGCGGCACGGCGTGTTTCTCGCCGTCGGCCTGGCAGCGGCGTTCTTCGCGTTTCAGGTGCCGATCAAGGTCTGGCAACGCGGCGCGATCTGGCTCTTCGCAATTGGCACGGTGTTGCTCGTGCTCGTCCTGGTACCGGGCATCGGCAAGTCGGTCAATGGTTCGAAGCGGTGGCTCTCGCTCTTCGTCGTCAACGTCCAGCCGTCGGAGTTCATGAAGCTGGCCGTCGTCCTGTATGCGGCCAGCTACGCCGTGCGCAAGGCCGCCTTCCTGCACGCCGAGCAGCCACTGCGCCAAACCCTTCTACGCGGCTTCGCACCGCTGTCCGCGGTGATGGTGCTAATCGGTGGCCTGTTGCTGCTCGAGCCCGACTTTGGCGCCTTCGTCGTCATCCTCGCAATCGCGTTCGGCATCCTGTTCATTGGCGGCCTCGACTGGCGATTATTTGTCGGACTGGTGCTGCTCTTGCCCGTCGCACTCGCGGCGATCCTGATTGCTGCGCCCTATCGCGTGCAACGCTTGACGAACTTCATCGACCCGTGGGCGGATCCGCTGAACAAGGGGTATCAACTGTCGCACTCGTTGATTGCGTTCGGCCGCGGGGAATGGTTCGGGGTTGGTCTGGGAGCGAGCGTCGAAAAGCTTCTCTATCTTCCCGAAGCGCACACCGATTTCCTGCTCGCGGTTATCGCCGAAGAGCTGGGGTTTGTCGGCGTCGCGGCCGTCGTCGGACTGCTCGCGTGGCTTCTATTCCGAGCGTATGCAATCGGTCGCCAGGCGGCGCGCTTGTCGCGTCCGTTCGCGGCGCTTGTCGCACACGGCATCGGTGTTTGGATCGGCATCCAGGCGTTCATCAACATGGGGGTCAACATGGGGGTGCTGCCGACCAAAGGCCTGACGCTGCCGTTGCTCTCCTTCGGCGGAAGCGGAATCGTCGTCAACTGCATCGCTATCGCCGTGCTTTTGCGCATCGATTTCGATAGCCGTCGACTGCTGCGAGGCTTCGCGGAATGAGCGCGA
>JBKPOL010000077.1:0-4435 GCA_046733075.1 Pseudomonadota bacterium
ACTCACAGGCGGATAGCGGCACGTACGAAGCGCGTCTTGCGGAAAGCTACTGCCTCGGCTTCGAGGCGGGTGCTGACGGCGCAATGGTCAGCTACCGCATGCTGCTGCGTTCCCCGTTGCGCTAGCGACGCACTGCGCCGCGCACCAGACCGGCCTTCGCCGCACGCGGCATCACCCGCTCACAGTTCAGCATAGCTGTACGTTCGGCCCTGCTCGACGGCCTCGAACACGAGGCGGTCCAGGACTTTGCGCGCGACGGTGTCGGGTGGAACCAGAGTGCCACTCACGTGGAAGCCCTTGAAGAGATCGACACTCGGCAACGTGTTCTCGGTTTGGGAACGGGCGAACACCTGCATGTCGGTGTCGATGATGCCCGGTCGCAGCGTGATCGCGCGAAAGCTCCTCGATGCATGCTCCGCAGCAAGCGAGCGCGTCAGCATCTCGAGCCCCGCTTTCGCGATGCAGTAGAGCGATTCGCCCGCGAGGGTCGACTGCGCGGCGCCGGACGATACGTTGATGATTCGCCGGTCGATCGCGCCGTCGTCGAACGTCTTGCAGAACAAGCTCGACAGCCCGATCGGCGCGACCAGATTGACGGTGATCGAGCGCGCGATCTCGACGCTTCCGAGCGTGCCGAGCACGCCGACCGGCTCGAGCGTAGCGGCATTGTTGATGAGGCAAATCGCATCCGGACGCTGTGCAGCGATGCGCGCGAATGCCAGCGCGGCGCGCTCGGCGAGCGCTGCAGCGTCGCCGAGATCGCACGTCACGAACGTATAGCGATCCCCGGCAAGGCGCGCCGACGTCCTGCGGCCGATGCCCACGACACGGCAACCGCGCTCGAGCAACTGCGCGCCAAGGGCCTCACCGAGACCCCGTGAGACACCGGTGACGATTGCAGTCAGCATGGCTCAACCCTTTCCCGCGACCGACATCAACACGAACACGACGATGATCACCGCGAGCACGATCAGCGCGATCTTCCACGGACTCTTCGGATATTGGCCTCGCACGGCACCGGTCACGCCGTTCATCACGCACTGGAATCGCCGCGTGCCATAGGAGTACGTCAGAAGCCAGACCGGCGCGAGGATGTGCTTGAACGTCTGCTTCGAGTAGTCGGCTCGCACGGCGAGATTACGGTACGTGTCGCCCGGAACCTGCGCCGCGCACATCGCCTGCAGCTTCGCGTCCATCGCCGCCCGCGCGCGCTCAGCTGCGCCAACGAGGTCGATCTGATACCGCTCGACCACCCAACCGGCGACATAACCGGGATCGTAAGGCTTGAGCTCGTGCGTCGGAAACGGCTCGATGCCGCGCAGCAGTGTCGGCTGCACGCCGACCGATGCGCACACGAGATCATCGTCGAAGAAATGCGAAAGGTGGCCGGCGGCCGGCTCCCAGCGAATCCGCTGCACTTGCCGGGTACGCGTTTCACCGTTGACGACGTACGTCTCGGTTTCGTAGTAGTAATGCCCCGCCTCGGCCGTCCAGTCTGTCTCGACGGCTGCATCGAACGTCCAGTACGGAAGGTAGACGCCGCGAACGGTATCCGTGAGCGCGCGACGCTTGAGCGCCGACGGCGCAAGCCAGAGCCGGCCATACCAGGCGCGAATCCCATCTCGCGCTTCGATCTCCGATCGCCGGAACGGCAGCACGCTCTCGGGCCGAAACGCGGCCTTCGTTTCCTCGTATGGAATGAGCTGCGCGGACCCGCAGAACGGGCACGTTTGCGCCTGTCGGGACGGATCGAGCACCGAGATTGCGTTGCAGCTTCGACAGCGGACCTGCCGCACATCGGCGCGCCAACCGCGCGCCGCGTCCGGCACAGCGCGCAGCGCCGAGACAAGATCGTGTTCGACGATGGCGCCCTCCGCCGTCAGTTGCGCGGGCGACTCGGTGCCGCAGAACGGACAGACTAGTTTGCCCTTGGCGGGATTCCAGACGGCTTCGCCGCCGCAGGCGGGGCACGCGAACTTCTCGCGTGCGTCGATCTCCGCCTGCGTCATGCGGGCATTACCTGACGTCCGGTATGCGCTGCGCCAATCATTCGGCGCGAGCGGTGCAGGTCACGAATTGAGGAACGTGTTTACGGCGCTCTTGGACACCCGCCACTGCGTGCCGATGCGTTTGCCTTTCAGATCGCCGGCCTCGAGACTCGCGAGCACATCGGACTCGGCGACACCGAGCATCTGTGCCACTTGCGCAGGATTGAGGAGCTCGGCGGCGCCCGCACCTCCATTTGGCGATGCCGGAGGACCGCCTATGCCCTTCGTCGTTTGCGCCATCAGTCCGCCGGGCTGATTCATCATCTGCTGCGCCATCGCCATGCCCACGGCCATTTCCGCCGCGACGCCACCCGCGCCGCTGCCACCGCCTTGCGCCATACCCTGGCCCATCTGGTACTTGACGTAGTCGTTCAGATTGCCGACGGCAGCCATGCTCGAGCGCTTGTCGATCGCCTGCTCGACTTCCGGGGGCACCGAGACGTTCTCGACGATGAACGAGGCCATTGCAAGTCCGTACTTCTCGCCGAGGATCGGATTGATGACGGGCAGCAGCGCTTCTCCGAGCTCGGAGTAGCGCGCGGCGACGTCTAGCGCCGGCACCTTCGCCTGCGCGAGCGCATCCGAGAACACGCTGACGATCCGCGAGCGCATCGTGTCGTTGAATTCATCGAGACGGAAGTGATCGTCGGTTCCCGCCACTTCCTTCAGGAACTTCTGCACATCGACGACCCGGAAGTCGTATGTACCGTACGCGCGGAGCCGCACGATGCCGAAATCCTGGTCGCGCATCATCACCGGATTGGCGGTGCCCCACTTGTTGCCCGTGAAAAGCCGTGTGACGACGTAGTAGACATCCGCCTTGAACGGGCTTTGGAGCCCGTACTTCCAGCCCTTGAGATCGGTGAGGATCGGGATGTTCTCGGTAGTCAGCGTATAGCGACCCGGCCCGAACTTGTCGCCGAACTGCCCGAGGTAGACGAACTGCGCAACCTGCGATTCGCGGACGATCAGTTGCGCGCCGTTCTTGATCTCGCGGTCGTCATCGGGGAACCTGTAAGTGAGCGTGTCGCGCGAGTCGTCGGTCCATTCGATGATGTCGATGAACTGTTTCTTGATGAAGTCGAGGATGGCCATCGTCCTTGCTCCCCTTCTCGCGCTGTCGGTGCCCGGTGTCGTGCGCTACTTCGGCGCGGCGGCCATCTTCTTGACCTCCGCTTCCGCATTCGCGACTTCCTTTTCGATCTGAGGCAGCGGCAGGGCCCCCGGAATCATCGTGCCGTCAGCGAAAACCAGCGTCGGCGTCGCGTTGATCTTGAGCGAATTGCCGAGCGCCTGCGTCTTCGCGACCGGGTCTCCGCAATCGCCCTTGTTGTCGGGCAGCTTGCCGGACGCGAAGAATGCATCCCACGCCTTGACCTTGTCGGGCGCGCACCAGATCTGCTTCGACTTGCGCGCCGCGTCGGGATGCAGTTGATCGATCGGGAAAAGGAACGTGTAAATCGTGACGTTGTCGAGACCCTTGAGCTCGTTCTCCAGCCGATGACAGAACGGGCAATCGGCATCCGAGAAGATCACGAGCTTGCGCGATCCATCGCCCTTGACGCGCGTGAAGGCGAGTTCGTACGGGAGCTTGTCGACCGCCACCCGGTTCAGCTTCCGCGAGCGCGCGTCCGTGAGGTTCTGCTTCGTCGCGGTGTCGTACATCGACCCGACGAAGATGTACGCAACCTTCGGGTCGGTGTAGATCATCGTGTCGTCGAGCATGACTTCGTAGAGCCCGAGATAGTCGGTCTTCGCAACGTGCTTGATCGCGGCGCCTGGAAACTTCTGCTCGAGCGACTTTCGAATCGCCGCGCCTTCGGGGCTCGACGCTTGCGCCTCGGACGCGGCGGCGGCGGAGGCCTGCGGTGCCACCGGCGAGGCCGCTTGCGTCGTCGATGTGGCCGCCGTATTGGTTTGTGCGAAGGCGAGCGCCCCAGCGCCCAGCAAGCCGACGATGCCGGCACTGATCGCACGCGACAGCGCACGACGGGATGGCAGGCGAAGGTTCTGATGCATGTCGTTCTCCAGTGAAACCTGCATGAGCAAATCTACCGCAACGCGGATTGCGCAAGCGCCCGCTTGACGACGGGGAGGCGGTCGACGGCGGCCAGTCCGGCGTTGCGCAGCGTCCGCAGCCAGGGCGTGCGCGGACCGAACATCCGCACCAGTCCGTCCGTCACCGTATGCATGGCGACTACGGGCTCGGCACGACGGCGGGAAAAGCGTTCGAGCAGGATCGGGGCGCCCGCATCGCGCACCGGTCCACGCTCGGCGAGCACGCTGGCAAGCGCCTGAGCGTCGCCAAAGCCGAGGTTAACACCCTGGCCCGCCAAGGGGTGCACGCCGTGGGCCGCATCGCCGATGAGCGCCATCCGATGGGCGAT
>JBKPOL010000078.1:0-12278 GCA_046733075.1 Pseudomonadota bacterium
CGTGCGCGCACGGCGCCTGCGGCTGATCGGCACGCCCACGATCCGCTTTCGCGAGGATCCCGTACGGATGCTGCGTGCGGTGCGCCTGGCGGCGAAGCTCGACATCGCGATCGACCCGAAGACCGCGGCGCCGATCCCGAAGCTTGCCGCGCTCGTGCAGAACGTACCGCCTGCACGGCTGTTCGACGAGATGCAGAAGCTGCTGCTCTCGGGTCACGCCGTGGAGACGCTGAAGAGCCTGCGCGCGCACGGCCTCTCCCACGGGCTTCTGCCGCTGCTCGACGTGATCCTCGAGCAACCGCTCGGACAGAAGTTCATCGAAGCCGCGCTTGCCGGCACCGATGCGCGCGTACGTGAGGACAAGGGCGTTTCTCCGGCATTCCTGTTCGCCACGCTGCTGTGGCACGAGGTGCTCGTCACGTGGAACGCTGCGAAGGAACGCGGCGAGCGACCGATGCCCGCTCTTTTCGACGCGATGGACAAGGTGCTCGAAGCCCAGGCTGCACGCATCGCGATCCCGCGGCGTTTCGAGGCGACGATCAAGGAAATCTGGTCGCTGCAGCCGCGTTTCGAGCAGCGTGCTGGGAGCCGTCCCGCACGGCTCGTCGAACATCCCCGCTTTCGCGCGGCGTACGATTTCCTGATGCTGCGCGGCGAGAGCGGTGAGGTCCCGCAGGCGCTCGTCGATTGGTGGAGCCGGTTCCAGCAGGCGTCGCATGAAGAGCGTCAGATGATGCTGAAGCCGGACGAAGCGCCCAAAAAGCGTCGACGCGCCCGCGGTCGCGGCCGGAAGCGCACGACGGAATCAACCGAGCAAGGCGCATCGGGTGAAGGCAATAGATGATCGCGCAAGCGCGAAGCGCGGCTTGTCCGAACGGCCTGCGCAATGAACGCGCGGCGGCTTGCGCCGCTCCATCGGCGAGCGATTCGAACTGATGTGGACGCGTGCGTACATCGGCCTGGGCAGCAATCTCGCGCATCCGAGGCGCCAGCTCGCGAAAGCCCTCGCCCGCGTTGACCGTGTGGGCGGCGTTCGCGTCATCGCCGTCTCGCCGAACTATGTCACCGCCCCGATCGGGGGCGCGCCGCAGCCGGATTACGTGAACGCGGTGGCGCTGGTCGCCACGGCGCTGCGCCCGCGCGAGCTGCTCGCGCGCCTGCACGCAATCGAGCGCAAGCAGCACCGCCGCCGCGAGGCTAAAATGCCGCGGAATTCGCCGCGAACGCTCGATCTCGATTTGCTACTATACGGCGCGCGGCGGATTCGCTCGCCAGGTCTGATCGTTCCCCATCCGCGCATGCACGAGCGCGCGTTCGTGTTGCAGCCGTTGACCGATGTCACGCCCGCGATAAAGATACCGGGCCGCGGTCTCGCCCGCGCGTTTCTGCCGCGAGTGCGCGAACAGCGCGTGCGGCGCACCCGCGCGACGCGCGACCCGTTCTGAACTCCGAGCAGCATGGATCTCGCCGCCTGCCGCTACATCGTCATCGAAGGACCGATCGGCGCCGGCAAGACGAGCCTCGCGCGGGAGCTCGCCCATCGCCTGCATGCCGAGGAATTGCTGGAACAGCCTGACGAGAATCCGTTTCTCGCGCGCTTCTACGACGACATGGCGCGCTTTGCGCTTCCGACGCAGCTCACATTCCTGTTTCAGCGCGCCGACCAGTTGCGCGGGCTCGCCCAGCTCGATCTGTTCCGCCGACCGACCGTCGCGGATTTCCTGCTCGACAAGGATCCGCTGTTCGCGCGGATCAATCTGTCCGACGACGAGTACACGTTGTATGAGAAGGTGTTCGCGCACTTGAAGCCGCAGACCCCGACGCCCGATCTGGTCGTGTACCTGCAGGCGCCGGTCGCCACGTTGATCGAGCGCGTGCATCGGCGCGGAATCGACTTCGAGCAATCGATGCCGGCGGAGTACCTGGCGCGGCTTGCCGATGCCTATACGCGATTCTTCTATCAATACGAGGAAGCTCCGCTTCTGATCGTCAACAGCGAGCGGCTCAACTTCGTCGACGACTCCGCACATGTGGAGCTTTTGCTTGCGCGCGTCGCGAACATGCGCGGCCAGCGGGAATTCTTCAACCTCGGGCCGGCGTGAACGGGTAGAGTCACGGCTGTCTTGAACGTCACATCCGCGGCGGCTTCCACAGATCGCCGAGCAAGGGCGGGGCAGCGATGGACATGATCCAGTCGGCCGATGCATTGCGCGAACGACTCGGACGCGCCGACCAGGTGGCGTTCGTGCCGACGATGGGCAATCTGCACGAGGGCCATCTGTCGCTGATGCGGCTCGCGCGCCGACACGGCGATTGCGTGGTCGCCAGCATCTTCGTAAATCGCCTGCAGTTCGGGCCCAACGAGGACTTCGACCGGTATCCACGGACCTTCGAGTCGGATTGCGCCAAGCTCGAGCGCGAGGGCGTCGACGTGCTGTTCGCGCCGCACGAGCACGACATGTATCCGACGCCACAGGTGTACCGGGTGCAGCCGCCGCCCGTTGGAGACGAGCTCGACGGCGCCTTCCGTCCCGGGTTCTTCAACGGCGTCTGCACGGTCGTGCTGAAACTCTTCAACCTGGTGCAACCCGACTTCGCCGTTTTCGGCAAGAAGGACCGCCAGCAGCTGAAGCTCGTCCGCGGGATGGTCCAGCAGTTCAACCTCCCGATCCAGATCGTTCCCGGCGAGACGGTGCGCGCGGACGACGGGCTCGCGCTGTCCTCGCGGAACAACTATCTGTCGCCCGTCGAGCGCACGGAAGCGCCTCGCCTGTATCGAACCTTGCGCGAAGTGGCGGACGCAATCGCGAGCGGTCGCACCGACTATGCAAACCTCGAGGCCGCCGCACGCTCGGAGCTCGCGCGGCACGGATGGAAAGTCGACTACATCGCGGTTCGCAACGGTATCGGATTGCGGATTCCGCATCCGGAAGGCTTCGACCATCCGGACGTGCTGATCGTGCTGGGGGCCGCTACGCTCGGGACGACGCGGCTCATCGACAATGTGGATGTCATCCGCAAGGACGGCGAGGATTAGCGGTTTGGCAGCTCACAGGCCCGATAGGGTTAATCTGGGCCGATCGCGATCTCAGATTTGGCTGAGGGCCGCCGGACGATGAAGGCGTGCTCGCCGGCGCACGTTTCGATGTTCGCGTCGCGCACGATGCCTACCGGTCTAGGAGGCCGGGCTGCAACTCTACTCCAACGCCTTCGAGCCGTAGCGGACGCGTATCGCCGGTTGCGACGACGATGCGAATCGTGTCGAAAGGCAGCGCGTAGCGGCCGGTCACGCACGCGCGGATCCGAATCTCCTGCCTCGTCGTCGTCATCTCGAACGCCACTTCCGTGCAGTCGCCCTGTCGATAGCCAAGCGTGGCGCCGTCGTCCTCGTACAGTGTGAACACGGATGTCGCATCTCCCGGCGCGGGAAATACGCGGAGCGACCGCGAAGGTTCGTCGGTCAGCCGCGACAAATCGTCGCTGTCGGTCATCGGCACCATCGCGCCGGCGGGGCAGAACACGGGAATGCGCTCGAGCGGCGCGTCCACCTGCACCATGCTTGCCGACGCGTAGCGCGCTCCAGTATCGAATGCGAACCAGCAGGATGGACCGGCGGGCAGGTAGACATCACGCAGGCGCGCGTCGGGTGCGACGACGGACGCGACGAGCAGTTGCGGTCCGCACATGAAATCGTCGCAATCGTCGAATGTGCGCGGATCGGCCTCGAAGTCGTAGAACGTCGGGCGCAACCAGGGATCGGCTAACCGCGACGCGCGCGCGGCGAGCGTGTAGAAATAGGGCAACAGGCGGTAGCGCAGGCGAATCGCATCGCGGATGGGAACGATGGCCTCCTCGTGCAGCCACGGCGAGTTGGTCTCGCCGCCGGTCTTCCACGAATTCATCATGAAGCGCGGGCTGAAGACGCCGTTCTGCACCCATCGCACAAGCAGCTCGGCGTCGGGCACCGGTCCCGCGAATCCACCGATGTCGTGACCGGTATTGAACATTCCCGAGAGGCTCATGGTGAGGCCCATGCGCAGGTTCCACCGCAGCGTGTGCCAGCTCGTCGTGTTGTCGCCGGACCACGTCTGCGCATAGCGCTGGATGCCCGGAGGACCCGCACGCGTGACGGTAAAAACACGCTGGCCGGGACGATGTGCCGCCTGCGCCTCGGCGGTCGCGCGCGTCATGAGCAGTGCATGCAGCGGACGGGAACGATGGATCGGAATCGGCGTTCCGAATCCGTGCGACATGCCGTCGTCGTCCCAAATCTCGTATTCGTTGTTGTCGTTCCAGCCTGCATCGACGCCGTATTCGAGGACCTGTCGCGTCAGCGAGTCCTGCCACCACCGTATGCCGACAGGATTGGTGAAATCGATCTGCGCGCCCTGCCCGTCCCAGAACTGCCCGATACAAGGCGCCCCGGTCTTCGCGTCATTGACAAACGCATTGCGGGCTGCGACCTCCGCATAGTTCGGGTGGTCGTCGAGCAGGCACGGCTTGAGGTTGACGACCGTCCGCGCGCCGGCGGCATTGAAGGTCGAAATCGCGGCACGCGGCTCCGGAAACTTGTCGCGATTCCACGTGAAAACATAGCGTCGCTTGCCGATGCTGGTGTAGCCCGAGCCGAAATGGAATGCCGAAAGCGGAATGTCGTGCCGTTGCGCATCCGAAACGAAACGCGCGAGCTGCGCCTGCGCGTCGGGGGCGTCGGCAAGGCTCATTGCGGTGTTCGCGTAGCCCAGGCTCCAGCGCGGACCGAGTTCCGTACGCCCGGTCAACGCGGAGAACTTCTGCACGACATCGCGAATGGCGGGGCCCGCAATAACGTAATAGTCGAGATCGCCGCCGTCGATCTCCGTCCTGCGATAGAAGCCGTGATAGTTGTCGAACTCGCAGCCGAGGTCGAACGTCATCGTGGCGAGGGAATCGTAGAAGAATCCGGAAGCGAGTCCCGATTCCGCATTGCGCACGATGACGAACGGCCAATGCTTGTACAGGGGGTCGGAGGTTTCGGCGCTGTAACCGAGTGCATCGAGGGCGAGCGTGCGAAGGCGGCGTCCCTGCTTGTCGAGTGGTCCCGTCTTGTCGCCTAGCCCGAAGTACTGATCGCCGACATCGCGTGCCATGAAGTGATGCACCAACGCATCCCGTTCGCTCCACGCATATGAATAGGTGGCCCGCTCCTGCGCGAAGCGCTCGCCGTCGATCGACCACGCCAGCGTGAACGGATCGAGCCGGATGTCGATGCGAAGACGCTTTCCGACGAGCGCAAGCGCGCCGTTCGTGCGCTCGACGTCGAACGTAGGGCGCTCGAACCCGCTGACATCGAGACGATCGCGGCCTTGCCAGGGCACGTCGTTGCCGTCGGTGGTCACCATCCACGTGCGGGGTTCCTTCAGCGTGCCGTTGCGCATCAGAAGTACGCGCGCCACGTCGTCGCCCAGCAGATAGACCCGCGCATGCCAGCCCGCATCGAAATCGAATCGAACGAAGGTGTCGTCGACACCCGCGAATGTCGCGCGGCCGAGAGGCTTCATGCGGATCGATGCGCAAACAACGAGCGTCCGGTCTCCGCATCGAAGACATGCAGCCGCGCATGCGGAATGTCGACGGCCATTCGTTGGCCAGGTGCAACGGCCGCCTGCCCCGGGCTCTGGACGGTGAGGCGCTCGCCGTCGCCAAGCACGCAATAGCAGAAGCTCGTTGCGCCGAGCTGCTCGACACGCTCGACCGTCGTATCGACGCGGATGGCCGGGCCGCCGGAAGAAGCTGTAGCGATATGCTCCGGACGAATGCCGACGACGATCGCCTTCGATGCACCTGCGTCCTCGAGCGTTATCGGGAACGGCGTTCGATCGCCGGCATCGAGCACGAGCGCAGATCCATTGCCTTCGCTCGAAACGGTGCCCCTCAGGAAGTTCATCTGCGGCGAGCCGATGAAGCCCGCCACGAAGCGGTTGTCGGGTGCGTTGTAGAGCGCGAGCGGCGTGCCGACCTGCTCGATTCGCCCGCCGCGGAGCACGACGATGCGACTGGCCATCGTCATCGCCTCGACTTGATCGTGCGTTACGTAGATCATCGTGGTGCGCAGGCGCCCGTGAAGCGCCGTGAGCTCGGCCCGCATCTGGACGCGCAGTTCCGCGTCGAGGTTCGACAGGGGCTCGTCGAAGAGGAAAACCTTCGGATTGCGAACGATCGCACGGCCGATCGCGACGCGCTGACGTTGGCCTCCGGAAAGCTGCGTGGGGCGCCGGGTCAGCAGCGTGTCGAGATGCAGCATGCGCGCGGCGGCATCCACCTTAGCATCGATCTCCGCACGGCGGGTTCCGATGTTCTCCAATCCGAACGCGAGATTCTGATAGACCGTCATGTGCGGATAGAGCGCATACGACTGGAACACCATCGCCAGACCTCGCTGGGCAGCGGACAGCTCATTGACGCGCTTGCCGTCGATCAGGATCTCGCCGTCGCTCACGTCTTCCAGGCCCGCGATCATCCGCAGCAGCGTCGACTTGCCGCATCCGGACGGTCCGACGAACACCATGAACTCGCCGTCCTGCACATCGAGGTCGACGCCATGAATGACCTTCGCATCCCCGAAGCGCTTTTCGATCCGACGCAATTGCAGCGAGGCCATGGTGACGGGCCCTATTTGACGCCGGCCGAAGCGATGCCGGCGGTAATGTGGCGCTGCAGGAACGCGAACACCAGCGTCACCGGCAGGAGCGTGATGACGGTCATCGCGAGCAGGTAATGCCATTGCGTCGTCAACTCGCCCTGGAACGCGTTCAGTGCGAGCTGGAGCGTGAACTTCTCCGTGCGCGAGAGCACGATCAGCGGCCACAGGAAGTCGTTCCAGCGCCACATGACCGAGAAGATTGCAAGCACCGCGAGTGCGGGCGCGGACAGCGGCAGGATGATCCGCCAGAAGATCCGCCATTCGCTCGCGTTGTCCATGCGCGCCGCATCAATCAACTCGTCGGGAATCGTCAGCATGTACTGGCGCAACAGGAACACGCCTGTGGGAGTCGCCACCGCCGGCCAGATGACGCCCCACAGGCTGTTCAGCAAGCCCAGCTCTGACACGACGAGAAAGTTCGCGACGAGGATGATCGTCGGGGGAATCATCAGCGTCGAGATGATCAGCAGGAATACCGTGTCGCGGCCTTTGAATCGGTACTTCGACAGTCCGAACGCAGCCATCGCATTGAAGAGCAGCGTGATCACGGTGGCGATGATCGTGATGAACACGCTGTTCCACAAGTACGTGCCGAACGAGAACTTGCCGAAGATCTCGGTATAGTTCTCGCCTGCGAGACGGAATTCGCGGACCGGCTGGCGATCGCGGATGTTGACCTTGTACTCCTGGTCCGGCTTAGCCGGATCCACCATCGTCGCCTGTATGCCGATCCGCCGTACTTCAGCAAGGTCGCGCATCGAACCGTCGGGGAGCCTGGCGCGAAAGACCGGGAGCGGCGCGTCCTGACCGGCGATGGTCACCGATTTCTGGCCGTAGGGTAGGAGACGCGGGGGAAATTCGTTCAGCGCCGCAGGTGACTTGAACGACGACAGCACGAGCCAGATGACGGGACCGAACATCAGGAGCACGCCGAGCAGCAGGTAGCCCCACGACACCCAGTCGGTCCAGTCCGGCCGCGACCCGCCCCGACGCGCGGTGAGCCAGCGGAGCGCGCTACGCAACGTGCTTCCCGATGACATTGGAGTCACTCATCGCGCCGCGCTCCGCGATTGTCGAGCGAGCGCCGCGTGAGCCGCAGCTGCGCGATCGTGAGCACGAGCAGCGTCAACGCGAGCACGAGTGACGCCGCGGCGGCCAGACCATACAAACGAATCGACTCGGCGAAGCCTGTCTGATAGATGAACTGGACGATGAACATCGTAGCCGAGCCGGGACCACCGCCGGTCAGCACGAACACTTCGTCGAAGACCTGCACGGCACGAATGAGGCCGAGGACGAGGACGACGATCAGCGTCGGCATCAGCAGCGGCAGCGTGATACGCGAAAAGCGACGCCACGGCGAGGCGCTGTCCATTTCGGCCGCTTCGTAGAGATCGCCCGGTATCGCCTGCAGCCCGGCAAGCAGGATGAGCGTGTAGAAGCCCATGTGCGCCCAGATGCTCACGAACACGCACCAGAAGAAGGCCCAGCCGGCGTCCGTGAGCCAGCCAACGGGAGACTGTCCCGCACCGACGAGAAAGGCATTCAGCACGCCCTCACCCTGCAGCACCCATTTCCACACGAGCGCGACGACGACGGGCGACAGCAGCACCGGATAGAAGAAGACGCCGCGAAAGAAGCCGCGGCCGATGATCTTGCGGTTCAGGATCAGCGCGGTAACGAGCGAGAAGATCACCATCAACGCGACCTGAATGCCGGCGAACTTCGCGGTATTGAAGATCGCGCGCCAGAACAGGTCCTTCCGGCACGTCGACGGATCGAGATAGTTGGTGCATTCGAACAGCGTTGCGAAGTTCGCCCCCCCGACGAACGGACGGCGGGCGGGATAGAGTTCGACGCCGCCCGTGAATGCGAACGCGAAGTCGATGATGATCGGCAGGAACGTGAAGAGGCCGAGGATCAGCAGGTTCGGCGCGACGAACATCCAGCCGATGCGAGGCACACCGACGAGCCGCTGGAGCGCGCGCATCGGAACGTCGACGACGTTCAGGGCCGCGTGGAGCGCTCGTCCGGGAACGCTACGCGTGGCGTGAAGAACGATGCTCACCTTGGAGGCGTGGCGCCCGCCAGGCGCCACAGTCGGGTGCGGTTTCGGAACCGCCTACTTCGCCGCGGCCTTGACCAGCTCGTCGATGTCGGCGCTGATTCGTTTCAACGCATCGTCGAGCGAGATCTCGCCGACGATCGCCTGTCCGAGTCGAGCGGCCGTCGGATTGAACACCGCGCGGTTCAGACGGTAGCCCTGAATCTGGTAGGCGACAGGCGAGAGCTTGGGAACTTCGGCAACGAACGTCGACAGCGACGCACGCGAATCCGGTGAAATCTTGTACTCGACGCCCTTCTTCGCCACGGCTTCGTTGGCCGGAATGTTCTCCGTCCGCGCCATGTACTCCGCGTACACCGGCTCGCTCGCGAGGAAATCGAGGAAACGACCGACGTCCTTGGGATTCTTCGTGCGCTTGAGCGCGACGAACGCTGCGCCTCCGGGAATACCCGTGCACGCCGCCGGTCCACAAGGATTCGGGACGGCGATCCAGTCGAATTTCTTGCCGATCTGCGAATCCATTCGCTTGATCTGCCAACTTCCGGACAGGTACATGACGACGCGCGCGTTCGCAAACTCCTCGAACGCGTCACGATAGGCAGAGCCACCGGTGCCGCCCCACACTTCCTTCGGCATCGTCCCGTCCTTGTTCCAGTCGTACAGCTTTTTCGCCATCGTCTTGTAGCCGTCGTCGATCACCAGGTCGCCCTTGGCGTCGAAGAACTTGGCGCCCATGCTGATTGCGGGCCCGGCGAAGCGATGGCCGCTCCGGTCGAAGGCGATGGCGAACGGCACCTGCGTGGCTTTCGCGACCTTGCGTGTCGCATCCGCCCAGTCATCCCACGTTGCCTTGGGTCCGGGCAGCGGCACGTTCGCCTGCTCGAAGAGCGTCTTGTTGACGTACGGGCCGGTGACGGTCAGCTGCGTCATCATTCCGTAGATGCCCTTGTCGCTCGGCGATGAGCGCATCCACGGCAGCGTCTTGCCGAAGTTCGCCTCCCAGTACTTCGGATCTTTCACATAGGGCGTGATGTCGAGGTAGTACTTCGACAGTCCCCCAAGATCGGTGACGCGCGCGATGTCCGGACCTTCTCCTGCGGCAAGCTGCACCGGCAGCTGCTCGAGCACCGCCTTGTACGGCACTTTGTCGATCGTCACTTTGACGGCGCTGTTCTGCGCCTCGAACCGCTTCGCAAGGTCCTGCGTGACCTCGCACTCGTTGCCATCCGAATAGCACTGCACGCGAATTTCGCCGGCCGAGGCGAATGAAGCAGCGAGCAGCAATGCAGTGGCAGCAGCTACGTGATCGGCGAAACGCATGGATCGCTCCTTGGCGGAACCGTGTACCCGCGGGTACGAGCGATTATAGAGGAACGTCGGTGCGCGCCGTCACTACAGCGGGGCCCGCATCCGGCGACATCGAAGCACGCGATGCAGACGCCACCGGGCGCCGAGCGGGCTTCAGCGCAAGCCAGTTGCCGGCCATCGCGAGGACGACCCCGAACGCGCCGAGCGGCGACCAGCGATAGCCCTCGAACAGCGTCGACACGATCATCGCGACGATCGGTGTCGCGACACCCACATACGACGCCGGACCGGGCCCGACCATCTTCAGCAGCGTCAGGTAGCACCCGAAGGCGATCACGCTGCCAAATACCGCGAGATACGTGAGCGAGAGCAGGTACGGCGCGCGAAGGTCGATCGTCCAGGAGGCGCCTGCGATGAACGCCATGATTGCGGCCGTTGCAGCGCCATAAAGCATTCCCCAGGCGGTGCTGCTCAGCACGGGAATCGACGCGCGCTGGTTGCGCATCGCCGCCATGTTGCCGGCGCTTGCAATGAGCGTGGATCCGATTCCGAACACGAAGCCGAGCGCAATGTCGCCACCGTGTCGCGCCTGCCACAGTTCGGGCACGAACAGGAGCGTCACCCCCACGACACCCAGGACGGCCGCGACGAGCGTACGCAGCGTGACGGCCGTTCCAAACAACCAGTGTGCGCCGATGGGGTTCATGAACACGATCGTCGAGAAGATCACCGCGACGAGTCCTGACGTCGTGTAGCGCTCCGCGTAATACACGCCGACATAGTTCAAGCCGAACATCAGGAAGCCCTGCAGCGCCACGTACGCGTGTTGGCGCATGTCGAATCGCAGCGAGCGTCGGGTGACGAGGCACCACCCAGCGAGAACGATCGCTCCAAGCGCAAAGCGGTACGCGACGGAGACGTCCGGCGATACGACGCCGAGCTGGAACTTGATCGCGAACCACGTCGAGCCCCAGATGAGCGTCGCGATCGTGAAGAGCGAAACGGGTGAGCGAAACGACACCCGCCGATTCTAAACGTGCGCGACGCGGATATCACGCACGCGGTCGTGCGCCAATCGTCCGCATGGACGACCTCCGAATTCTGACAGGGGCGCGACTTGGTCGATGCACGTACGTTCGCCAAATCGTGACGACCAGGAAGCACGCGCAAATGCGTTCCCATGTTCGATCGTCGTTCATTCACTCGCGGGTGTTTGCTCGTGTTCGATCGTTGTCCATTCTTGAGTGCGCATTCAGCCATGCCGTGCCGAAGCTGACCGCGCCACGCATCGAATGGGGGCGATGCTTGCTTTTCGTCGCGGCGCTTCCGTTGGCAATCCCAGGCTCGGCCGCAACGTTCCCGACGCCCGCCGGCATCCTCGGGGCGTTACCGCTCGCGTTCGAGGAGAACCGGGGCCAACTCGAGGATGCAGTGAAGTACGTCGCGCGGGAAGGCACGTTCGACGTGTTCTTCAGCGCGAATGCGACGAGAATCGTCAGGCGGGATGCGACCGGGTCATTCGCCTTGGATATTCGGCTGCCCGGGGCGCGAACGGACACGAAGCCGATGGGCAGCGAACTGCTGCCGAGCCGAACGAGCTACATCTATGACGCTGGTTCCCGCAATGCGCTCGTCGATATTCCGAGCTACTCGCGCGTCACGTACGCCTCGGTCTACGAGGGGATAGACCTCGTCTACTACGGAGCGAACCCCGGGCTCGAATACGACTTCATCGTCAGTCCGGAAGCCGACCCGCAGCAGATTCGCCTGGCCTTCGAAGGCGCGGAGAACGTTCGGCTGTCGGAGGAAGGAAACCTCGTTCTTGGCACCCCTGTCGGCGAAATCGTGTTCCGGCGACCCGCCGCGTATCAGGATATCGACGGCAGCCGGCGGACGATCGCGGCGAGCTACATCCTGGAGCCGGGTGGGCGGGTCGGATTTCGAGTCGGTCCGTACGACCGCAGCCATGCGCTCGTCATCGACCCGGTTCTGAGTCTTTCGACGAACCTGTGGGGAAACGTTTCCGGCGTCGCTCTCGACGCCGCGAGGAACATCTATGTCGTGGGCTCGACGTGGATGTCGGAGTTGCCGGCCTCGAGCGGCTATCAGACGCAACTCGCCGGCAGCCAGGACGCGTACGTCGTCAAGCTGAATCCGAGCGGCACGAGCGTGATCTACGCCACGTATCTCGGCGCAAGGCGTGCGACGACTACGGGGCTTGGC